>JBCCEP010000109.1:0-10608 GCA_039030215.1 Pseudomonadota bacterium | reverse complement strand
TGCAATTCCTTCACCAGGCTACCCAGCCTATCGGAATATTCTGCGCGCATTGTCTCTGGAACCGGTCGAAATTGCTACCGCAGCCGCTGACCGCTGGATTTTGACTCCGGAAAAATTATTGGAAGCTCATAAGCAAAAACCGATCCGCGGAGTTCTGGTCGCCAATCCCAACAATCCGAATGGAACTATGATGCAGCCGGAGGCATTTCAAGATTTGTTCAATGCCAGCCAAGAGGCCGGAATCCGGTTCATTTCCGATGAAATCTACCACGGTCTAACCTATGGCACACCGGAGTTAACCGCACTTTCCCTTGGTGACGATGCATTCATCATCAATTCCTTCTCGAAATATTTTTGCATGACCGGTTGGCGGGTAGGGTGGATGATTGTGCCCGAAAACATGATCGAAACCATAGATCGCCTCCAGCAAAACATTTTCATCTGCGCACCAGAAATTTCCCAAATCGCTGCCGTGGCGGCATTTGACGGGATTGATGAACTGGATGCGGTTAAACGAGGTTACGAGAAAAACCGGGAATTGTTTTTGAAAAGACTTCCGGGCCTCGGCTTCAAGACGATACAGCCCATTGACGGCGCATTTTATGCCTATTGCGATGCGACTGCGCTAACAAATGACAGTTCCGACTTTGCCAAGAGACTGTTGGAAGAGGCCGCAGTCGCCGTCACCCCCGGTTGTGATTTTGATACAGAAAACGGGGATTCCTGGCTGCGATTCTCATTTTGCGGCGAGTTTGAACGATTGTCGGAAGGATTCGACAGAATAGAAGCCTGGCTTAAGCACCGCTGAATGGTGATCTTGACCATTGCCCCGCAACTGACCAATCCAATATGCGGGGCGAGATTACAGCTGGCCTAGTTGAAAAACCCGCCACCGCGACTCCACCAACCACTCTTTTTGCGCTTCGGCTCTGCTGCTTCGGCCGCATCCTCCACCGCACCAGCTTCGGCTTCAACGGTACCGACTGGCTCTGCCGGCTGCTCGCTCACATCTGCTTTCTTGCGGGGACGCCTTGTATTGCGTCCGCGGCCATTGGATTCCGCAGTCTCGGAAACGGTATCTGCAGCAACAGTCTCACTGACGGTCGCGCCATTAGTAGGTTCTTCGTCGAGCTTCGTTTCGTCATCCGCGCCATCCGGCGATTCGACAGGCAGTTCCGCGCCCAGTGCATCAACGGCGATCGGCGCCGAATCCGGTACGTCTTGTGAGGCCATGTTGTCTGCAGCATCTGCGTCAGCGCCTTCACCGCGATTTCTTCGCCCGCCGCGCTTGCCTCTTCTACGACGCTTTTTGGGCTTGTTGTCACCTTCACCGTCATCATGATCGGTGCTCTGGCTGCCCTCTGCAGCTGTCAATTCATCTTCGCCGGATTCACTTCCGTCTGCCGCAACATTGTTATTATCTGCGTCATCGCGACGACCACGCCGACGCCGCCTGCGTTTGCGTTTTGATCCTTCTTCCTGGTCATCGCCGTCGCCGTCATCGATCTGCTGCGAGTATCTGGGCTCGCCATCGACATCCTTGTGACTTGCAACCTGTTGCGGTTTCGAACGCGATGCATGTTCGCCGCGCTCAATGGTAAAGCTTTGGCCAGGCAGGTGCTCATCTGCCTCGATTGAAATTCGCACACCGAACCGCTGCTCAAGTTCCACAAGTTCCGATCGTTTATTGTTCAGGATATTGACAGATATCAAAATCGGACAACGTACAATCACATCATGCCGCGAATGGCGTGTCAGGTGATCTTCAATGGAACGGAATACATGCAGCGCTATGGAAGAAGATGAACGAATATAACCCGCACCCTCACAATGCGGACAAACATCCATCGTGCTTTCCATGACACTCGCGCGGATGCGTTGCCTGGACATCTCCAACAGGCCGAAATGCGAAATCCGGCCAACCTGGATTCTGGCTCGGTCATTTTTCAGCGCTTCCTTGATCCGCTTCTCAACCGCCCTGTTATTGCGCTTTTCCTCCATGTCGATGAAGTCAATCACGATCAGGCCGGCAAGGTCACGAAGACGCAACTGGCGGGCAATTTCGTCAGCCGCCTCAAGGTTGGTTTGCAAGGCCGTGTCCTCGATCGAGTGCTCGCGCGTGGAACGGCCGGAGTTGACATCGATCGAAACCAGCGCCTCGGTCTGGTTGATAACCAGATAACCACCGGATTTCAGCGTGACCTGTGGCGTAACAAGCCGGTCAAGTTGCTGCTCGACATTGAACCGGGAAAATATGGACAAATCTTCCACATAATCTTTTACATTCTTCGCATGGCTCGGCATCAGCATGCGCATGAATTCCTTGGCCTCGCGATACCCGTCATCGCCCGAAACCAGCACTTCCTCGATATTCTTGTCGTACAGGTCGCGGATCGAGCGTTTGATCAGGCTACCTTCCTCATAGACGAGGCACGGCGCGGTCGACGACAGCGTCAATTCCCGCACATTTTCCCAAAGCCGCATCAGATACTCAAAATCGCGCTTGATTTCAGCTTTCGTCCGGCTTGCCCCGGCAGTTCGTAAAATCACGCCCATGCCCTTCTGGACGTCCAGTTCTGCCGCAATCGCCTTGAGACGCTTTCTGTCGGCAACATTGGTGATCTTGCGGGAAATACCGCCGCCGCGGGCCGTGTTCGGCATCAAAACGGAATACCGGCCTGCCAGCGACAGATAGGTGGTCAAAGCAGCGCCTTTGTTGCCGCGTTCCTCTTTCACCACTTGCACTAGCATCACCTGGCGACGCTTGATGACTTCCTGGATCTTGTATTGCCGCCGGGGTTTTCTCCGATGTGGGACTTCCTCCAACGCATCTTCCTGGCCGACGGACTCGACATCTTCATCTTCGCTGTCTTCTGCAGCGGACACATCGCCCGGAGTGTCATCGCCGGTCTCGTCTTCCTGCTTTTTACCGCGGCGTTTTCTGGTTGTTGTCTTCCTCCCGCGCGCTGAAGTCTTGCGTTTGGGTTTTTCCTTCTCGCCGTCAGCAGCTTCGGATTCAGGTGCATCACCCGCCGTATCGGCTTCAGCTTTGTTTTCGGAAACCTCGTCTTTCGATTCAGTCGGTTCTTCTGCAGATTCGGAAACAACCTCCGGCTCCGAAACAGCCTCCTGTTCGGCTGTTTCGGCTACTGCCCCGTCCGCGTCATCAGATTTTTTGCGGGTTCTCTTCCTGGGTTTGGCTTCTGTCTCGGCTTTCGGTTTGCGGCGTGTCCGGCGCTTTGGTTTTTCCTCGGCAGCCGGCGCCTCTTCTGATGCGGCGACTTCGTTTTTTGCATCTTCGCCGTCAGAATCCTGATTTTCTTTGTCCTCATCCTCTGCATCTGGGGCCGGTTCGGAGATACTGTCAGTCTCATAGACTGCCGCTATCGTTTTTTCCGGTGCGTCCTCGTCACCACCATTGTCATCACCTCCGTCGTCACGATTTTCATCGTCTGCATTTTCATCGTTTTCGGAAGGCTCGGGAGAGGTTTCCGCAGATGCGGTTTCCTCTTCGACGGCAGTATCGTCTTCTGCTGCATCCGCCTCATCGGCATCTGCTGCGACTTCTTCTTTAGCGTCTGCATCTTTTGCCGAAGACGGATCATCATCTGTGGCCTGAACTTCGGCGTCTTCAGCAACCTCTGACTGTTCGCCTGCTTCGTCCTGTTCTTCTGCGCTTGCTTTTTCTTCGTCAGATACGCTTTCAGCGCCATTCTTGTCATCGCTGGCGGATGATTTCCGCGAGCGGCGTTTGCGAGTCGGCTTTGGTTCCGGCTCTTCCTGTTCTTCAGCCTCGCGTGCTTCTTCGTCCAGCAACGCCTGGCGATCTGCCATCGGGATCTGATAATAGTCAGGATGAATTTCGCTAAACGCCAGGAAGCCATGGCGATTGCCGCCATAATCTATAAAGGCCGCCTGTAGCGATGGTTCTACTCTTGTTACCTTTGCCAGGTATATATTTCCGCGAAGTTGTTTCTTCGCCTGTGATTCGAAATCAAACTCCTCGATTCGATTTCCTCGAACGACCGCAACCCGTGTCTCCTCCGGGTGCGATGCGTCTATCAGCATCTTGTTGCTTGCCATAAGGTCGGTTCTCCGCAAACGCGGGTCCGGACACGTTTCCTCGTGAATTGGTTTTTGAATTTTCCAGTAATCTCGTAAGGAACAATACTTTGCGCTGTTTTAGGCGAACGCCACTTGGTCGCACCGGTGTCCGGAGAGCGTTTGATACTAAGATAAAATCCGGCGATGGTTCGCGAATGCCCGAATGCACGCTTACAGTCCCGCGGCCCAATGGGAAATGGGCGTCGGTCACATCCTGTATTCCGTGATCTAAGTGGATATTCACAAAATTTACATCCAGCCGATTTGGTTGCACTTGGCCGAAAAACTCCGGCCGGTGAGTTGCGCGATCAATCCAGTGTTGGGGAGCGTGATCTGCGCGTTATCGAAGCGGCTTCCATTTCTCTGGACCACCGCGCGAATTATACGGGCTTGCATTCGGGGAAACTGTGCCAGACCGGTAAAATCTACCCGCTGGCTTAAGTCAGATGGGCATAATGTTACTTATGGTCTTGCCGGCATCTTTTCTCGTGCAGGCATTTGGCATGTTTCAGGAATCCCTGAACCAAGCACTAAAACTAATAGGCATTACTCTTGTCGAACACAAGCAAAATCAGTTAGGTGCGTGGTTTACGAACAGTGATTCAGTTCCATTTTCCGTTGATAAATCCCGATATCAGAAGACTTAATGAATAATTAACCGCAATATTCGCTAAATTCCGAAGGAAGGCCCTGCAAATCATGGAGAATACGGAAATCTCCATACCGATTGTTGCGATAAACAAATTGATCCTGGATAAGCTGCGGGATGTCTCTCGTCAGCTATTAAAACCAGTTTGCCTGATGATGACGGTAGCGATGCTGATGGCAGCAAATTCCGATGCGCAGGCGATTTTTGGCCTTGGCAGTTCGGGAGATGATGTTTCCGAAACTGTCAACACGGAACCACAGGCACCGGCACTTGTTTCAGCAGGACGTGTCGCCGGAGATGAAAACTCCACCAGGCTTTATTTCGATTTCGACCGGAAAGTGGAATTCAAGAGTTTCCTTATGGATGAACCGGGCAGGGTGGTTCTGGACGGACCGTCCATGCTGTTTCGATTCACAAATCCCGATGATCTGGAACCGCGCGGTTTGGTTTCGTTTCTGCGATATGGAGCAATTGGTCAGGACCGCTCGCGAATTGTCATATCGCTATCCGATCCCGCCGAAATCAGCGAGGTGAAGCTGCTGGAAATCGAATCAGGCAAGAAATTTCGGCTGGTTATCGATTTGAACCGGATAAGCGAGGAGGAATTCAAACAATCGATAGCCGACCAGCAGGAATTACTGGGTAAATCCGGCGAAACGGCAATAAAAGGGGACCGCCTGCGCCCGGCACAAAAGAAGGAAGGCCACTTCGTAATTGTGCTGGATCCCGGCCACGGCGGCATTGATGGAGGAGCAATTGGCGCGAGCGGAGTGCGGGAGAAGGATCTGACGCTAAAGATCGCCAAACTACTCGCAAAGAAAATCTCTTCCAAAGGTCCATTTGACGTCAAACTGACACGCGACAGCGACGTTTTCCTTTCCTTGCGGGAAAGAGTCAATTTTGCCCGCCGAAACAATGCTGATCTGGTCATCTCGATCCACGCCGATTCCCTCAAGCAGAAATGGGTGCGAGGCGCCTCCATCTATACCCTTTCCAACAAGGCTTCAGACGCGCTGGCTGAGCAACTGGCCGAATCAGAAAACATGGCCGACATCGCCGCCGGCCTGGATAACCCCGTTGAGGAGGAGGTCGTAAGTGGAATTCTGGCGGACCTGACAGCGCGTGAGACCAAGGTATTTTCGCTTGCTTTCTCGTCTACCCTTACCGGCAACCTGTCTTCCGGCATCAAGATGATCAAGAATCCCCAGCGTTCGGCCGGCTTCATGGTTCTCAAAGCCCCGGAAGTGCCCGGAGTTCTGCTGGAACTGGGCTATTTATCCAATGCCGAGGATGAAAAACTGCTGACCGATCCCGAATGGCAGGAAAATATCGTTCGATTGATCGCCAATTCCGTGCTTTCGTTTTTTGAACCGAGAATGTAATGCCGCAGCCTGGACACTTCCGGTAACAATGCATCGATTAATCGACAAATGACATAAATTCTCCGTATTTCAGGATATTCAACACAATGGGTGTGTCCTTTCAGTCAATGATTTCGTAAAACCTTGGATCACACGCATTAAATTACTGAGAATCATGATATCGCCCGATTGAAGGCGATATTGCTAACATGCGCACGGGAAACGAGTTTTGGTTTTCCCGAATTTGGCTCTAAAGTTCTGATTAATCGTGGCCATTGCATTGATTATTGGATCGGCGAAAGCCATTTGAAACTATGTCGGCGTGATCAGGGTGAGGCTTGAATTGTGCCGGCTTCTGTCACCGGGCTGAAATTGGGATAATCACATGATTTTGCGACTGATCGGATATATGATTGGCATGGGCATGCTTTTCGGTATCCTCGCCTTCATCGGGGTGATGTGGTACGTCAACGATCTTTCAAAAGACCTGCCCGATCATGAAGTATTGGTCGCTTACGAGCCTCCGGTAACAACCCGAATTCATGCTGACGACGGCGCACTGATGGCGGAATATGCTCGCGAGCGCCGGCTGTACCTGCCCATTCAGGCGGTCCCGGACCTGGTAAAGGTCGCTTTCATTTCCGCCGAGGACAAGAATTTCTACAATCATCCCGGCATTGATTTTCTGGCGCTGAGCCGGGCCATTGTAACCAATGTCAGGAATATGGGCAGCAACCGCCGTCAGGTTGGCGCCTCCACAATCACCCAGCAGGTCGCAAAGAACTTCCTGCTTACCAACGAACGGACTATTGACCGCAAAATCAAGGAAGCGGTGCTGGCGCTTCGGATTGAGCAGGCTTATTCGAAGAACCGGATACTGGAACTCTATCTCAACGAGATTTTCTTCGGGCTGGGTTCTTACGGCATAGCAGGCGCCTCGCTTGTTTATTTCGACAAGTCGGTCCAGGAACTGACCCTCGAGGAGGCAGCCTATCTAGCGGCGCTGCCAAAGGCGCCTAACAACTATCATCCGTTCCGGCACAAGGAAGCGGCCATAGAGCGGCGCAACTGGGTTATCGACCGCATGCTCGATAACGGCTATGTTTCCGTCGAAGATGCCGAAAAGGCCAAGAATTCGGACTTGGTGGTCAATCCGCGGCAACGTTCGAGCTACCTTTTTGCCTCCAATTATTTTGCAGAAGAAGTCCGCCGGGAAATCATTGATCGCTACGGTGAAGACGCACTCTATGAGGGCGGGCTTTCCATCCGCACGACGCTCGATCCGAAGCTGCAGGTCATGGCTCGTTCGGCACTGCAAGAGGGTCTGGTTGATTTTGATCAGAAACAAGGTTGGCGTGGGCCTGTCGATACGATCGATGTAACCGGCGATTGGGGCAAGGCACTTGGCGAAGTCGAGGCGCTTTCCGATGTTCCCGAGTGGATCCCTGCAGTTGTCCTCGAGGCCGGTACCGAAGAGGTCACAATCGGTCTTCAGCCTGAAACAAACGCTGCCGGAGAACAGCTTCCCGAACGCGAGACCGGGCGTATCACATTCGAGAGCATGAAGTGGGCTACCAAGGTCCGCATCAAAGGCCAGGATGGACGCACCGCCAAATCAGCCGACGGCATCCTGGAACCGGGCAATGTTGTTTACGTCGAAGCGCTGGACGAGGCTGGCGAATTCAATCTGCGGCAGCGCCCGCAGGTGCAGGGCGCCATAATCGTCCTTGACCCCCATACCGGACGGATTTTGGCAATGTCCGGCGGCTTTTCATTCGCCGAATCCCAGTTCAATCGGGCAACGCAGGCCTATCGCCAGCCGGGCTCCTCATTCAAGCCATTTGTCTATGCGGCTGCCCTGGACAATGGATACACGCCTTCCTCGGTGGTCCTTGATGCGCCAATCAAGATTGACCAGGGCGGTTCGCTCGGTTTTTGGGAACCCAAGAACTATGGAGGTGGCTATGCCGGTCCTTCGACACTGCGCATAGGCATCGAGAAATCAAGGAACCTTATGACGGTGCGACTGGCCAAAGACATGGGCATGCCGCTGGTTTCCGAATATGCCAAGCGGTTTGGGATTTACGACAATCTATCGCCATTGCTTTCGATGTCGTTGGGTTCAGGCGAGACGACAGTTCTGCGCATGGTGGGTGCTTACGCCGTGTTGGCAAATGGTGGTCGCAAGATAACACCATCTTTCATCGACCGGATTCAGGACCGCTACGGCAAGACCATCTACCGGCACGAAGACAGAATTTGCGATGCTTGTGCAGCCACCGAATGGGCAGGTCAGGAAGAGCCTGAATTGATCGATAATCGCGAGCAGGTCCTTGATCCGATGACCGCCTATCAGACGACTTCAATGCTGGAAGGTGTTGTGCTGAATGGCACTGCGCGTAAAGTGGCAGCTCTCGGCGTGCCGGTTGCCGGAAAAACCGGAACCACCAATGACGAGAAGGATGCCTGGTTCATAGGATACACGCCCGACCTGGTGGCTGGAGTCTATGTCGGTTTCGACAATCCGAAACCCATGGGCAGGGGCAGCACGGGTGGTGGCCTGGCAGCTCCGATCTTCCTCGATTTCATGCAGGAAGCGCTTAAGGGCAAGAACCAGGTCGATTTCCGCGTGCCACGCGGCCTGAAGCTGATACCGATCGACCGCAAAACCGGATTGCAGGCCAATGCCGGCGACAATGGCGTGATCCTGGAAGCATTCAAGCCCGGAACCGCACCGCCGAGCGTCTACTCCGTCATCGGCTTTGCTGACGACATGATCCGCGATCGGCTGACCGTTTCACCGGATGCCAACCGGGCGGTTCTCTCCGGCACCGGCGGCCTTTATTAGAAGCCTGGGGCTGAAGCAGGATTCCACGATCGATTATTTTCACCTGTGGGTACATTGCCGATGAAATTCATCGTTGATTGTGCCCCTTGGCAGGCAGATCAATGTTTACATTTGTTTCAGCCGAATTTAATTCTTGCTCACTGCGGCCTGTCCAGGCGATCAGAATTGTTTTGACCATATTCATGAAGGTAGAATTTGATGCGTGCAGAGATGCAAGCCATTGTCAGTGAAATCCAGCAGGCAGTCAGCCTGCTGAGGAGGCATCTTTGACTGGGATGCATCCAATCAAAAGCTGGTAGAATTGAACCAGAAGGCCGAAGATCCCGACATCTGGAACGATCCGGACAAGGCGCAGAAGCTCATGCGGGATCGCCAGCATCTGGAAAAGAGCATCTCCGCAATCCGTTCCATCGAAAGTGAACTGGAAGACCATGTCGGCCTGATTGAACTCGGCGAAGAGGAAAACGACGAGGCGATCGTCACCGAAGCCGAGGAGGCGTTAAAGGAGCTGCATGCCGATCTCGGTCGCAGGCAGGTTGCCGCACTTCTGTCCGGTGAGGCCGATTCCAGTGATTGTTATGTCGAGGTTCATGCGGGTGCAGGCGGAACCGAAAGCCAGGATTGGGCGCAGATGCTATTGCGCATGTATATCCGCTGGGCTGAGCAAAACGGCTACAAGGTGGAAACCCAATACACCAACCCCGGCGAAGAAGCCGGAATCAAGGGCGCTTCTATCCTGGTGAAAGGCGAAAACGCATTCGGATGGCTGAAAACCGAGTCTGGCGTTCACCGCCTCGTACGAATTTCGCCCTATGACAGCAATGCCCGCCGCCATACCTCGTTCTCTTCGGTCTGGGTCTATCCCGTCATCGACGACAATGTCGATATCGATATTCAGGACAAGGATATCCGCATCGACACCTATCGTTCTTCCGGAGCAGGTGGGCAGCATGTCAACACCACCGATTCAGCGGTTCGCATCACCCATTTGCCGACCGGTATCGTTGTGACCTCCTCGGAAAAGTCCCAGCATCAGAATCGTGCAAATGCTATGAGCGCACTTCGTTCAAGACTTTATGACATGGAGATGAAAAAGCGCCAGGAATCGATCCAGGCTGAGCATGATTCAAAGTCGGAGATAGGGTGGGGGCACCAGATCAGGTCCTATGTCCTTCAGCCATACCAGATGGTCAAGGATTTGCGCACAGGCGTGGAAAACTCCTCTCCGGACAATGTGCTCGACGGTGATTTGAACGGGTTCATGGAGGCCGCACTCGCCCACCAGGTTGATGGTTCGGACGGCAAGGAAGTTACCGACATCGACTGATAGCTGACGTCGCGAATATCCGTTACGCTGAAGACCGTCTTATGCCGAGGCGCCTTTATAGGGGTTCATTTTCACGCCGGTTATCCGCCAGCTCCCGTCTTCCTGGCGCTGCAACGAATAAACCGCCTGCCATTGCTTTCCTGCGTCATCAGTAATGATAACTTCATGAAAAATGTCGCCAGCTTCTTGTCGGTTGCGCCCGAAAACATAGGATTCATGCCGGAAGATCGCGCCATATCCGCGCTCGACCATGCTGGAAAACTGTTCTACCGACGGAAACATCGCTCGGATACCGGGCGCTGCATGGGAATAGGCGCGC
>JBCCEP010000108.1:0-10621 GCA_039030215.1 Pseudomonadota bacterium | reverse complement strand
CCGAAAAATCTGTTGAATTGTGCGTCTTCCACGTCATAAACGAAACGATATCAAGATACTGAAGACAAAACTGCGACCAATTATTCATCAAGATCGTAG
The DNA here is from genome assembly GCA_039030215.1 of Pseudomonadota bacterium. Classification (GTDB taxonomy): domain Bacteria; phylum Pseudomonadota; class Alphaproteobacteria; order Rhizobiales; family Rhizobiaceae; genus BOKV01. The sequence goes on along the minus strand of JBCCEP010000108.1, from coordinate 10,522 downwards.
CGGCTACTGAGCCGGCCGGTATGCCGCTCGTTAGCTGCGCTTGATTGATATCAGATACGAAAACTCGCTAAATGGACGGAGAGAAGAGATGACGCAAGTAACGGGTGGCTGTCTGTGCGGGAAAGTTCGGTTTACGGTTGCGGGAAACCCGGATCGAGTTGGTGTTTGTCACTGTCAACATTGCCGGAGACACCATGGTGCGCTGTTCCATGCTTCGGCAATATTTCACAAGGATGCGGTGACAGTCGAAGGTGAAACCGGGGAATTTGAAGGTAGGCATTTCTGCCCAAGATGCGGATCTTCCGTATTTTCCGTTAGCGGAGAGGAGATTGAAGTGCATTTGGGATCCCTTGATAAGCCGGACCAGTTTGTTCCAAGCTACGAACTGTGGACAATCCGCCGGGAATCCTGGCTACCGGAGTTTGACTGGACCGAACGATATGAACGTGATCGCCCTGAGGAGTAGCGGATCGGCGGATTGCCGCAACTGTCGCCAGGAACCGGAAGAGTTTGTGAAAGATGGTTTCGATGTTTAAAGGTGGTTGCCTGTGCAAGGCTATAGCGTATGAAGTAACCGGTGACATCAAATTTTCGGTTCAATGTTTCTGCCGCGAATGCCAATACGTCTCGGGCGGTGGGCATTTGCCGCAAATGGCGGTCGACCGTGCCACTGTCACCGTCACCGGGCCGCTGAAAGTTCGAACCTGGAAATCCGAATCCGGCAACGATATTGAACATGCGTTTTGCAGCGAATGCGGTTCTTCGATCTACAAATCGACAAGCATGATGCCGGAAAATGTTTTTCTTGTTGCGGGATCGCTGGATGATCCGTCAATTTTCAAGCCAGACCAGCGGGTCTATGAGGAAAGCCGCCAACCCTGGGACCGTGGCTGACGGCCAATCCCATTCATGTCGAGACGGTGTCACCTTGATTTAATAGCCGTATGCGCCGCCGTCCTTGCGAGGATCGGAGCCGCCGGCGTAGCCACCGCCATCCAGGCAGTGGATCAGTTGGGCGCCGCCAAATCCCAATGTCGGATCGGCTTCTTCCACAAGGATGTCATGCCCGAGAGCTGAGAGCTCATCCAATGCATTTGGATCCATCGTGTTTTCGCAGGAAACTGTCAATCCTTCTCTCACCCGCCAGCGCGGCGCGTCGACTGCTGTCTGCACGTCCTGACCCCAAAGCTGGGTTCGCAGCACCATCTGAATATGGCCTTGTGCCTGCATCATCGCACCCATAAGGCCAAATGCCATTAGCGGGCTGCCGTTTGACATCAGGAAACCAGGGATGATTGTATGAAATGGCCGTTTGCGTGGACCGACTTGATTTGGATGGCCGGAAGCAAGCGTAAAGCCGCAGCCACGATTGTGCAGGTGAATACCCGTGCCGGGGATGACTACTCCCGAACCAAAACCATCATAGTTGGACTGGATAAACGAGATCATCATTCCGGAACTGTCGGCCGCGGAAAGGCAGACGGTGCCGCCGTGAACCGGTGATCCGCTCTTGAAATCCTGCGCTCTTGCCGGATCGATTAGTTTCGCCCTTTCGGCGAGATAGGTCGGGTCAAGCAGGTTTTCTGCTTTCACTTGCGTCATTGCTGCGGGATCAGCAACAAAGGCCGCTGAATCACGAAATGCCAGTTTCATGGCCTCCCACATCAGATGCAACGCTGCGGAATCGTCGGGGCCATGGTCGCGAATGGGTGTGTGAGACAGCATTCCAAGCGCCATCAAAGCGGCAATGCCCTGACCATTTGGCGGGATCTCATGAAGTTCCACATTCTCGAATTTCTGTGAAATCGTACCGCACCAATCCGGCCGACAGGATGCCAGATCATCAAGGTCCAGTGCTGCGCCGTGGCGTTTTGCTTCGGCCACAATCTTTTTTGCCAGCGATCCGGAGTAGAAGGATTGCCCCCTGGTCTCCGCAATTTCCCGGAGACTGGCAGCACCGTCCTTGTTGAGAAAGCGTTCACCTGCTCTTGGTGCGCGTCCATCGGGCATGAAGTGGTCTGCGAAGCCGGGCTGGTCATTTAATATTTCCGCGCCGATGGCCCATTGTCTTCCAATGATCGGTGAGACGTAAAATCCGTTCTCGGCATAGTAGATGGCTGGCTCGAACAGGGTCTCGAACGGCAGCTTGCCAAAACGCTCCGACAATTCGACCCATGCTCCAACTGCGCCGGGAACCGTTACTGTTTCCCAGCCCCGCTCGGGCATGCCGCCGAGTTTCTCGAACCGCTCCGGAGTCCAGCCTGCGGGTGAGCGGCCGGAGGCGTTTAGTCCGTGCAATTCCTTACCATCCCAAAGTACAGCAAATGCATCGGAACCTATTCCATTGCCGGTCGGTTCCACCATGGTAAGCGTGATTGCCGCAGCCAAGATCGCGTCGACCGCGTTACCGCCCCTGGCAAGCATTGTTATGCCCGCCTGTCCTGCCAGGGGCTGTGAGGCGGCGACCATGTTCTCGGCCAATACAGCCGAACGGTGCGATGGATACGGGGTAGGGGAGGGAAATTGCATTTGTTTTGAACCGAAATGCCTAGTTGCTCAAGAAAAACCCGGAGCGACAGATGTCAGGATCGCTCCGGGCCTAATTTGTTCATTGGTATGTGATCTAGTACCTTCTTTGGTAGCTACGATAATATCTGTTGGATCGTTGCTGATCGATTGCCCGGTTGCCTACAAGTCCGCCGAGCAGGGCTCCGCCAATAATGGCAGCGGTTTTACCCTTGCCTGAACCAAATGCGCTACCAATAAGTCCGCCGGTAATCGCTCCACCTACTGTTCCAGGGTACTGGCAGGCGGTCAGTGTCAGTGCCAAGGTGATAGCTGCGATGATTTTTGCTGGACGTCTCATGGTCACTGACTCCCGGAATATTTTAGGACTTCGGAATAGCTCAACTTGCTGTCATTGTTGGTATCAGCCTCGTTGAAATCTGTGATCTTCTCGTCAAGAGCTTCGGAGAAACTCACCTTGCCGTTTCGATTGTCATCTGCTTCCTGAAGTTTGACCGGGTCCGGATCGACCATTTCATCCGCCTCGATCTGTTCGTCGCCGTCCTTGTCCACGGCAATAAAGGCTGCAATGAAATCCCTGACATATTCGTCGCGATCGACAAAACCATCATTGTTTTGGTCCGCCTCGGCGAAGGCAACGCCAATATCTGCAGGGGTAAATTGTTGTGCGTTTGCCAAGCCCAGAGAACCGAGCAAAACCATCCCGGTAATCAATACTCTCCGCATTTTTGCGCTCCATTTCTTGGGTTTCTCTGCCTGTATTTGAAAATATTAGAAATTGATCCGCATCATGTAAAGGAAATTAGCCGTCCGTTAGACCGGCAGCGGGTGTTGCACTCAAATGATTATCTCGGTGCTGCCTCGGTAATCGCCGTTTCAACGATCTCAAGCGCCTTATCGAGCTCTGCGCGGGTGATGATCAGCGGTGGTGATAGCGTCAGAACGCATCCCTGCGAAATCTTGAAACTCAAACCTGCATCCAGACATCGATAATAGATTTGTTCAGCAAGTTCCGGAGCCGGGACGCGTGAAGACTTGTCCTGGACAATCTCGACACCAAACAGAAGCCCGCGACCACGCACGTCACCAACGATATTTGAGGTCTCAGCAAATTCTGATAACCGAGTGATCGCATGCGTACCGAGCTCGGCAGCGTGTTCGACAAGGCCTTCTTCTTCAATGATCGACAAGGTCGTCAGTGCGGCTCTTGCCGTCGTTGGATTCTTCTCATGCGTGTAGTGACCGATCGCGAAATCACCGCAGACATTGAGATCATTTCGAGCAACGACCGCCGCAATCGGCAGAATGCCCCCACCCAATGCCTTACCCAAGACAACAATATCCGGTTTGACACTATCGTGCTCAAAAGAAAAAAACTTACCGGTCTTGCCAAGGCCGGTCGGAATTTCGTCGAAAATCAAGAGCGCATTGTGCCGGTCGCAAGCATCCCTGACCTGCTTCCAGTAGCCCGGCGGCGGGACCTGAGGTACAGCGCGCATGGGTTCTGCAATGACCGCGGCAACATCGCCTTCTCGTTCCAGGACGTAGTCCACCATGTTTGCGCAGGCCAGGCCACAGACATTAGGGTCGGAATGGTTGTAGGGACAGCGATAGCATGCAAACGGTGCGACATGTTCGGATCCGGGAACAAGCGGGCCGGCAATATGCGAGCGAAAGGTGGCTTCACCACCCACTGATGACGCACCAAACCCTGCGCCATGAAAGGCATCCCAAAACGAGAGTGTCTTGAACCTGCCGGTAGCGGCGCGAGCGATCTTGAGGGCAACTTCAACCGCGTCAGAACCGCCTGTCGTAAACAGGACCCGATTAAGGTCGCCTGGCGCCAGTTCGCCGAGCCGCTCTGCGAGGTCGACAGATACGGTATTGGTAAATCTTCGTGGGGAGAAACTCAGATCGTCAATCTGCTGCTTTATTGCAGCAACCAGACGCGGATGGGAATAGCCGATATGGTGCACGCTGTTGCCGTGAAAATCCATATACCGGCGACCTTCGAGGTCCTCTATCCAGATGCCCTGCGCCTTGGCAATCGTGCTGACACAGGGGCTGGACAGGCTTTGGTGCAAAAATGCGTCAGCATCACGTTTTAGCAGATCTCGGGAATGATCTCCGGTATTCTGCCCGATCCAGTCAGACCTTGCCTGAGAGGTGTTGGATTCACCTTCCGTGTGCTGAATCTGGATATTCTTCAAACGATCGCTGCCTTATCCAGGTTTCGTGTTTTTCCAAAATATCAACAATCAACGCGGCCAGGGCAACGAATAGGTTTTCACATTGGTGAAAAACCGCATTGCCTCCAGCACGCCTTCCTTGACCGCATTTCCGGAATCCTTGATGCCCCCAAATGGCGACATTTCTATCCGGTAGCCGGGTTGTTCCCAGATGTTCACGGTTCCCACATCAAGACCGTTGATAAACCCGATGGCACGGTTCAAGTCATTGGTACATACGCCGGATGAGAGTCCGAACTCGGTTGAGTTCGAAATTTCCATCACAGCTTCATCGTCATCCGGGACGCGTACAATCGGGACAATTGGCCCAAAGGTCTCTTCCATCACCAATTCGGAACCATGAGGAACGTGGTCGACCGTGATTGGCGGGAGCAGGGCGCCCTTGCGTCCGGGATCGTAAAGCACCTTGGCGCCGTCCTTAACTGCGTCATAGACGCGCCGCTCGAAGTTTTCCGCTGCCTTGGCGTGAACGACGCAGCCGAGCTGGGTCTCAGGGTCCATTGGATCGCCAAACCGGATTGCGCGGGCCTTTTCCTCGATCAGGGGTACCAGCCGGTCGGCGATCGACTCCTGGGCAAGGATACGTTTGACCGCCGTACAGCGCTGGCCGGAATTTCCGGTTGCGCCAGCGACTGCGATTGTGGCGGCTTTTTCCAGATCTGCGTCTGACAAGTCATTGAGGATTATCAGCGGATCGTTGCCACCCAGCTCCAGCGCGGTGCGTTTATATCCCGATTTTTCAGCGATCATCTTTCCCACCGGAACACCACCGGTAAAGGTGATTATGTCGATGTTGTCATTGGTTATCATCTCATCGCCGATGTCTTCCGGCATGCCGGTGACAACCTGAAACATCTCAGGCGGCAGACCGGCTTCATACAGGATATCGGCTAGCGAAAGCGCGGTCAGCGGCGTCAGTTCAGTTGGCTTGCAGACGACGCAATTGTTTGTCGCAATAGCCGGCGCGATCTTGTGGGCTACCATATTGAGCGGGTGGTTGAACGGTGTAATGGCGGATATCGCATTAACCGGCTCGCGCTTTGTATAGATCTTTCGATCCTTGCCGTGCGGTGTCAGATCGCAGGAAAAAATCTGGCCGTCATCGAGAATTGCCAACTGACCGGCCAGGGTGAACACGTCATAGGAACGGCCAGTTTCATAAAGCGAGTGCTGTTTGCAAATGCCAAGTTCCAGTGTCAGCCAGTGCGCGAGCTCTTCCCTGCGTTCGCGGATCAGTTCGGCGGTCTTGAACAGGATTTGCTGGCGTTCATAACGCGTCAAATCCGGCTTGTAGTTCGCTGCAATCTCAAAGGCGCGGGCGGCATGTTCCGCCTTGCCGGCCGGTACAGTCCCGATGACTTCCTCGGTGTAGGGATATGTGACCTCCACCACGTCCTTTGTTTTTATTTTTTCGCCGCCGATGCGCATGGCGTCATGGCGAATGGTCCTTTGTGATCCACTCATCTTCTGGTTCCTTTTCAGGAAATTGCCTGCAGGGCCGCAGCCCTTGTGGCATGGAAAAATGCGTCGAAGTTTCTCAGTTGCGGTGCGTCGGGCAGGTCAGGCATAACCCGATTAACAATGAAGGGCACGCGCTGCTCGGTCAGTCCGCCATGGGAACGCAATGGTTCGTTGAGCGCTGCAAGGTCGTGCCGGTTTTCGCTCGTACCGACGGTCATGTTTTCACCCGAAATGATGACAAGGTCACCCATCCTGTCTTCCGGCAGTTCAAAACGGACACAGGCATCGGCCTTGTTCAGCACCAGCAAAATACCGTCCATTGCGCTTAACCTGGCGATAAGATCGTCCTCGTCGGCGTCTTTAGGAAGATAGGCGGTGGCAAATGCGCCCAAGGCACCATGATGGACGACATAGGGGTCCGTGATCGGCAGGATTACCCGCGCCTTTGCTTCTCCCAACCATTCGTCAAAATGGTCCTGCAAATAGATTACCGCCGGGGAACCGTCTGCAAGATGCTTGGGCTTCATGCCATGATCCCCGGTAATCACGATCGCTGCGCCGAGTGCATCAAGCTCACCCAGGTATTTGTCGAACATTTCGTAGAATGCGTTGGCCTCCGGCACACCGGGTGCATATTTATGCTGCACATAATCCGTGGTCGTCAAATACATGATATCGGGTTGTTTTTCCTTCAGGAGCTTGACGCCGGCAATAAACACAAACTCCGAAAGTTCGGCAGAATAGACATCCGGCACAGGCGTTGACAGCCAAGCAGAAGCGTTCTCAATGCCATGCTCTTCGACTGTCGTTGTGTCAGAACGCTCGGCGGAAAAGCAGAATGCACGCCCGTCATCGAAATTCAAACCGTCGCCCAACAAGGCGCGCAGTTTGTCCTTGGCTGTGACGACGGCAACCTTCTTGCCGGCATTGTAAAAAGCGCTGAAGATTGTCGGGGCACGAAGGAATTTCACGTCGTTCATCATCACTTCCGTGCCGGTATCGGGGTCATACAGAAAGTTACCACAGATGCCGTGAACGGACGGGGGCCTGCCAGTTGCGATGGACAGATTGTTGGGATTGGTGAAGCTCGGTATCACGCTGTCGGCGTGGCGTACCGTTCCGGTTTCCCTTATCCGCTTCAGATTTGGCATCAAGCCTGCGGCGATCGCTTCTTCAAGATACGCAGGTTCGCATCCATCGAGGCATATTGCGATTGCGCAAGTCTTCGGCAATGCGTAGTCGCGTCCATTGACGTTCAAGCTCGAGGTGATTGGAGAAATCTTGTTCATTAACCGTTCCGATCTGGATAGGACCCTGGTTGGGTGAATTTATTCAGGCTGCGAGTTTCCTGCGCTCGGACAATGCCGACTGTGGTGGTTGGGCGCTTGCCACACCCATCTTCTTCAGGGCATTTTCTGTCGCCATCACAACTTCCCGCATGACATTATCGTCCATCTGACCGATGCAGCCGATGCGGAAGCTGTCAACGACCGTCAGCTTGCCTGGATAGATAATGAACCCGCTTTCCTTCATCAATTGATAGAACCGGTCGAAAGAAAATGCCGGATCGGCAGGGCTGAAAAAAGTCACGATAATGGGTGAAAGCCAGCGTTCAGTAAGAAGTGTTTCGAAGCCAAGGTGCCGCATGCCATCGACGAGGACATCCCGGTTCTTGGTGTATCTGGCGCCGCGGGCTTTTATCCCGCCTTCCTTGCGATGTTGCTCCAGGGCTTCAAGGAAGGCTGCAACCACATGGGTTGGAGGTGTGTATCGCCATTGGCCGGTCTTCTCCATTACGGCCCACTGATCATGGACATCCAGGGAGAGCGAATGGCAGTTTCCACTAGCGGCTTCCAATGCGCTCTTTCGCGCGACAACGAAACCAAAACCGGGTACGCCTTCGATACATTTGTTGGCAGAGGATACGAAGGCTTCGCAACGAATATTGTCCATTTCCAGGGGAAGAGCACCAAAGGCGCTCATGGAATCAATCAGCAGTTTGCGGCCCATCGAACAAGTGGCCTCTGAAATCTCGTTGATAGGGTTGAGAATTCCCGAAGAGGTTTCGCAGTGCACGACGACAACATGAGAAATGGCGGGGTCCTTCTTTATCGCTTCCAGTACTTCATGGCCGCGCGGCGGCAGATAGTCACCCTTGTCGATCACGACATGGTCCCGTCCTATGCGGGCCAGTGTCTGGACTGTCCGCTGGCCATATGCGCCGTTGCTCAGGACCAGTGTCTTGCTGTCTCGCGGGAGCAGGGAGCCGAGCATCGCCTCCACCGCAAATGTGCCGCTTCCCTGCATCGGCACACAATCGAATTCACCTTTGCTGTCGCCAATCAGGGAGAGAACACCGGCCCTTAATTGGCGGGTCATCTCGCGGAAGTCAGAGTCCCACGAACCCCAGTCGCGCAGCATCTTTTCCCGGATGCTGTAAGCGGTTGTCAGCGGGCCAGGCGTGAGGAGATAGGGGTCGCCCATGTAAGGCTTTCCGATGGATGAAATTCCTGCTTGATCGGATTTGTTTTCCATTTGGTTTGGTCCACCAGCAGCTGAGCTTTGATAAGGCTATTATTGGCACTAATTACACCTATATGAAAAATCGATAAAACATATTGTTATATAGATTATAGTGATAAATTCATCGGATCGCATCATTCCGGATTTGCGATGCGATACTTCCAAGTACGAACGGTTTGCCCACTAGGCGAAGAACCTGAACTCACGCATTGATTGGTGTGTTACCGCATCATCCTGTGCGGCAGGATTGTTCATTTTGTCAATTCTCATGCTAGGCTCCCTGCCGATGGAGGAAAGTAACGAGTTTAACGATAAAAAGGAGAATTCTAATGCCCCAATTTAGATTAATCTCCAGCATTGCGCTGAGTGTGATTTTTCTTGCATCTGCTACCGAGATATCATCGGCGCAGGTCCAGGATGTGTTGCCGTCAAAGGACGATACAGCAACCAAGTTCGAGACCGACCATTTTTCCCCCTATGCTGGCCGTAACTTTCCGACAAAGGTATTGTTCGGCGACACCCATCTGCATACGGAAATTTCCGTCGATGCAGGTACGATGAACCGGCTTAGCCAGGAAGATGCCTATCGATTTGCGAAGGGTGAGGAAGTAACCACGACCCATGGCTTGCGGGCAAAACTGGGCAGGCCGCTTGACTGGCTGGTAATTGCTGACCATGCGGAGATGTACGGATTGATGCCGCAACTGCTTGCCGGCGATCCCGAAATTCTGGCCTTCCCACAGGCGAAAGCCTGGTATGCCGAACTAACGACCGGTGATCATGACCGGATATTTGGTGCTGCTATGGAGATCGTGGCATCACTTTCCCAACCTGACCCGCCATTTGCCGGCGAAAAAGCGGTCAAGAAAGCCTGGCGCGAGTATATTGAACTTGCCGATCGGCACAATGATCCAGGTACCTTTACAGCGTTGATCGGCTATGAGTGGACTTCCCAGGGCGGGGACAATATCCATCGGAACGTAATTTTTCGTGACGATGCGGACTTTGCCAAGATGGTCGTTCCGTTCTCCCAATTCGACAGCCAGAATCCTGAAGATTTGTGGAAGCATCTCGCCGATTACGAAGCACGAAGCGGCGGTGACGTGCTTGCCATTCCGCATAATGGCAATCTTTCGAATGGGCGGATGTTCTCGGTATCCAATTTTGATGGTTCGCCGCTCAGCGTGGAACTGGCTGCCTTACGCAAGCGGTTCGAGCCGGTTGTCGAAACCACCCAGATCAAGGGGGATAGCGAAGCGCATCCGTTCCTGTCACCTGATGACGAATTTGCCGATTTTGATACCTGGGATGCTTCGAACCTGAATGGAACCGAAGTAAAGACTCAGGACATGCTTCAGTATGAATATACCAGGGAAGCCTACAAAACCGGTCTGAAGCTTGAAGAGGAACTTGGTATCAATCCCTACAAAGTCGGGCAAATTGGGTCGACCGATGCACATACTGCAATGGCTGCAGTCGAAGAGGACAATTTCTTCGGCAAGCATTCCGGTGTTGAGCCCGAGCCCAATCGCTGGGAACATATTGTAATCGAAGCGCCCGATCCTGATCTGACGATTTACGGCTGGAAACAGGCTTCTGGCGGCTATGCAGCCGTTTGGGCAACGGAAAATACAAGAGAATCCATCTTCGACGCATTGGAGCGCCGGGAAGTATATGGGACCACCGGTTCGCGGATGACGGTGCGGTTCTTCGGTGGGTGGGATTTTGCCGAAGAGGATGCGGCGTCTCGCTTGCCGGCTGAT
>JBCCEP010000107.1:0-10645 GCA_039030215.1 Pseudomonadota bacterium | reverse complement strand
TGCGGGCGCCCGATTTTGATTTTCGAACCTTTGAAATTTTTTGCTTTTGCCTGGAGGGCATCAGCAACAAGGTCCTCTGTTTCGATGTGAAGCCATCCGCCTTCAGTCGTGTAAAGGGGAGCGCTAGTTTTGGCGCCGCCAAGCATGCGAAAAAGCGGCAAGCCGGCGCGTCGACTTTTCAGATCCCATAATGCGGTGTCTATCGTGGCAAGCGCAAGAGAAGTAATCGCACCGACTGCCGTTGCATGGGTGCTGAATAGTAATTCACGCCAGATGGCTTCTATATCATTGGCTTCAAGGCCAATCAGGCGCGGCGCCAGCGTCTCCTTGAGCAGAGACAAAATCGCCGGGCCGCCCTGACCGATTGTATAGCTATATCCACTCCCAACATTTCCTTCGCTGTCATAAATACGCAGGATCGGAGTTTCCTGTGCATCGAAGGATTGAATTGCGTCTGTACGTCGGGTTTTTGGCTGCAGCACAACCATCGAAACTTCGACCCGTTCAATATTGGGCAAGGTCTTCTACGCCTTTCTGTCCTGTGGTTTCATTCCCCAATTGTAGAATTTCGAACACTATTTACGATGACAATTTCTGTCCAGCCAAGCGGGCGCCGAGGCCAGCCCCTGAAGGCAATCGGGAAGTGGGTGCCAATGAAGATTGTACTGGTTCTGTCAGATCAAAGAAACGTGGCGATTCATCAAATTGGACTTCCATGGGTTCCGGTGCACCAATCGCGGCGGTCACATGAAGGCTGGCAAGGTGGGCAATAGGCCCGGTAGGATTATGCGCGGATACACCTACGCCATGTTCTGCAGCATTTCTTGCTATCTCCAGAAATGCTCTGTAGCCGCCGCAGTGCTTAATGTCAGGCATCACGACATCGTAGGCATTTGCTTCAATAAATGGCTGGAAGTGTTCCCACATTGCGTGGGTTTCCAGCCCGGCAACGCGCATGCCATAGGAATTGGCAGAATTGCGGATAGCGACCGCGTCACTGAGATTGTCCAACGTTTCTGCAACTGGGCATTCAAGCCAGCAAATTTGGGATTTCGAGAATTCACTCAGCAGGTCGAGTAGGTTTTGAGGAGAAAACCGCCAATGGCAATCAATCATAAGAGACCTGTTCCCGATTTCTGCCCTGACCGCATTAATGCGGTCGAGCCCATCGAATACGATTCGGTCTCGGTTATCAGTATCTGCTGATACGCCATCGAACGGGGCGATCTTGATCCACGAAAATCCGCTTGCTACCGCTTTGGCTGCGCTCTTTGCGAATCCCTCGGGGCTACGATCTACTGTTCGACGATTGATATTTGCATACATTGGTATTTCGATCTTACCATTTCGCCCACCAAGGTATTTCCACAAAGGGACCTGCGCAGACTTAGCCTCAAGCTCCAACAATGCCTGCTCGACTGCCGAGTACAATGTGGCTTGCACCAAATCCATGAAATTCAGGTCGGCACCAATGGCAGCCAGGCTATCTCCTGTCGCGGGTCGGTCGAGTATCGACGATATGAACTTACTCGCTTGGACGAGGATATTTTCAGGAGCGCTGTCATAGGAAAACTCGCCGTGGCCGGAATTCCCCATGTCATCGTGGAGAACAACAAAACGCCAGATTGTTTTTTCGCTTATGCGAACTTCCCTCAAGTCGAAATCTACAAGCCGTCCAACGCGTGAATCCATTTTCGTCAATTGATAATCTCCACAGCCGCTGTTCAGCTTATGGTGTTCCGACAATGATTGAAGGGTCAGTTCGCGGTGGCGGAGGTTGATGGTATCCACGCTGACCTGACAATCCACGGTTTGGTTCCGGTTCGACCGTTACTGCAGGAAATCCTGTCAATTTGCCGTTCACAACCCAAGCTTCATCACCACCATAAAGATTGTCTGCCAGCACGCGTTCCAGGGTTTCTCTCACTTTCGCGTAGGCTGGGTCTTCCTTAACATTTCTGCATTCGCGCGGATCTTCTTCCAGATCAAAGAGCTGGACATGGTTTCCGCACGGGTACCAGATAAGCTTGTGTTTGCCGTCAACGACCATGCGGGTTGCTTTTATATCCTCCATGGATTCACAATACAGGTGCTCGCGAGGCGGAGAAGAGACCATAGAGCGGCCGGTACAGGATTCCGGCACCTCTAGACCGGCCAGGTCCAGCAAGGTTGGCATTACGTCCTGTAGCCCGACCAAACGCTTGTCTACTCGATGGTCGCCTACCTGCGAATTTCCAGATGTGCCCATAAGGATCATCGGAATTCGTGCAGACCATTCATACATGTATCGCTTGGCATATAACCCATGGTCACCAAGCATATCGCCATGATCACTGGTAAAAAGAATGATCGTGTTATCGAGTATTTCTTCTTCGCGAAGCGTGCCCAGGACCACCCGCAGTTGATGATCTATATGGGTGCATTGGGCATAGAATGCGCGGCGGGCATCAATTAACTGTGCTTCAGGCAGTTGTGCCCAAAAGTTTCTGACGATCTGCAGCGCCGGAGGAAGTTCGTTGAAATCAGTCGCCCAACTTCCGATGACTGGACTGTCGATTTCACGCCTGGCGTAGCGTTCGAAATAATCCCGTAGCGGAACAATTGGAGGATGTGGATAAATGTAGGACAAATGCCAGAATGCTGGTCGCAGCGGGTCGCGCCGCTTGATAACGCGAGCCATTTGCTCGCTTGCCCAGTTGGTTGCATGGCAATGCTCCGGCAGATGCCATTCCCGCCAGCCATATTCATTATTCGACATCCCATGCAAATAACCGCGGCCCGGATAGCCATTGTCAGTAAGATACTGATCATAATCATCAGGCCCACCTATATGCCCCCGGCCTTCCTCGCTTAAGATGACATCGTCAAATCCAATTCGATTGCGAGGCGGACAAACATGTGTCTTTCCCACTGCCGTCGCCTGATATCCGGCATCGCGAAAGCACTGTGCCAACAACGGCAGGTCCGGCATGGGAGCGGCGGGCTGGAAGATCCTGTCACCATGAACCTTTGGAGATGTACCCGTCATCATTGTTCGGCGGGCGGGTATGCAGATAGGGCATTCACTGTAGGCGTTGGGAAAATATGTCCCATTTGCTGCCATTTGATCTAATGTCGGTGTTTCAATTACTTCGTGGCTCGCGGTGCCCATCAAATGACCGGGCCACTGATCCACCGATATAAACATGACATTGGGTGACGTGTTCTCATCATCTACAAGCATCTGATCCCTAACTGAAATTCCCTTATTTTAGCGATTTTGCGAGAATAGCTTGAGTCCCCGCCATTCGCTGTTACAGTACAGTCGTCAGACAATATCTGCTAGTCGCTTTATTGCACTGATACACAGATGTGACATCCAGAATGAAAAACAAATTTCATTCGTTTTGATCAAAAACCTACTGACTCGCGAATGTTGTGACGTTTCGTCTATGGGAGGAAAAAGATGAAGAAAATCATTTTCACCGCACTTGCAGCGGTGATCGGGCTTGCATTACCGGCCGCGGCAGAATGGCCGGAAAAACCGATCAAGGTAGTTGTACCGTTCAAGGCTGGTGGTACTTCTGACCAGACTGCCAGGATCTACCAAAAGGCGATCAAGGACGGCGAAATTCTTGGGCAACCGATTACGATAATCAACGTTGGTGGACACTTTTCAATTGGTTCCCGCCAGGTGATGGAAGCCGATACCGACGGCTACACTTTCCTGTTGGTCCATATTGCATTGATGGGCGGTGAAGGTTCGGGCGCCATGGATTTCGGTTGGCGTGACTTTGAGCCGGTCGCGGCGACAGGCGAGTTTTGCGTGCTTCCAATGGTACGCAAGGATTCAGGAATCAACACCATCGAAGAACTTCTGGATAAAGCCAAGGCAGAACCGGATAGTTTGATCTTTGGTGCAAACCTCGGTGCGATCAATCACATGGCCGGGATCATGATGGAGCAGGCCAGTCCCGGATCGAAATTCCGTTTCGTGCAGATCGGTGGCGGAACAGCCAACTTTACGGCGCTTACTGGTGCGCAAACAAACACAACAGTTCTCTCAGGCGCCGAGGTTGTAAAATTTACGCTCCTGCCAGACGGTTCGCCAAATCCGGATGCTGAAATCAAGGCCTTGGCCTATACCGGTGCCAATCGGCTGCCGGCCTTGCCTGACCTGCCTACCATGAAGGAAGCTGGTTATGACATGGAATTCTGCATCAAGAGTTGGTGGTTTGCCCCAAAGGGCACGCCGAAGGAAGCAATCGATGGATTTGCTGCCGCACTTGGCAAGGCAATCGAATCCGATGGCGTAAAAAAATTCAACTCTGAACGATACTTCACGCCGGTATTCATGTCCGGCGATGAACTGCAGAACGACCTTGACGTCACATGGACTGCAATTGAGCCAGTAGCAAAATTGGCGAAAAAGAAATAACTCTCGACGAAACCCGCCGGACGGTAATGGTCCGGCGGGCAATTTCTCAGCATTAAGTCGGATTTGCAAATGGATCGAGTGCGCAAGTTTGAAATTTGGGCCAGCATCTTGATCATTGCCGTATGTGCGGTGGTAATTTATGAGACCCTTGACCTGCCGCCAGGCAGTTTTGAGCCGTTAGGCTCGGCACCGGTGCCACAAGCAACTGCCGGAATAATCATGATCCTGTCTATCGTGGTGATCATCAACGCATTCCGGCCACGCAGGGCAGAAATCGATGCAGATACTGATGAAGTTCCCGATGAACCGGTTTCGGCTTTTTTGTTGTGCGCGGCGACTTTGCTCTATGTCCTCACACTGCATTTCAGGCTGTTGGGTTTCGGGACATTGACTGCCATTTATCTGTTTGCACTGATTTCGGCACTTGAACGTTTCCAGTTAAAATCAACAATAATTGCTGCTGTGATTGCCGTCATAGGCGGTTACGGTATCCAATACCTGTTCACGCAGGTCTTTGTTGTTGATTTGCCGGCAAGCTGACAAGGGGGCAGATATGGAATTCTTTGACGCCACCTTCGCCATCCTGCAACCCTGGCCATTCTTCTATCTTTTTATCGGAACGTTCCTTGGAATTGTCGTTGGGGGTATTCCCGGTTTGACCGGTGCAATGCTGATTGCGCTCACATTGCCTCTTACATTCTATATGGAGCCGTTCAATGCGGTGGTGCTCCTCGTAGCCATGTATGTGGGTGCGATTTCCGGCGGGCTGATTACCGCAACACTATTACGTATGCCGGGAACGCCAGCCGCTGTGATGACCACCTTCGACGGCTATCCCATGGCGCGTGCAGGTCGCCCGGGACGGGCACTTGGTCTGGGAATATCAGCTTCATTTGTAGGTGGGCTGATTTCGTTTGTAGCACTGGTTACGCTTACAAAGCCTCTATCAATTCTGGCCACACGGTTTGGGCCGTTTGAGTATTTTACCTTGATCATGATGGCGATGGTCCTGATCGCTTCGGTAAGTTCCGGCTCCATGGTCAAGGGGCTGATTGCCGGATTTCTAGGCATGCTTGCCTCAATGCCCGGTGTCGATCCTGCATCCGGTCAGCCCAGATTGACATTTGACTGGTACATGCTCAATGGCGGACTTCAACTGTTGCCGGTGTTGATCGGGACTTTTGCGGTCAGCCAGATTATCGCGGATGTCTTACAGATCAGGATTCGACCTGAGCGGGTGGAAATGTCCCGCAAGGGGATCATCATGTCCTTCGCCGAATACCGACGGAATTTCGTCAATATGCTGCGTTCCTCGATCATAGGCACCTGGATTGGCATCTTGCCCGGAATTGGTGCCTCAATTGGCTCGATCGTCGCTTATACGACGGCGAAAAATCTTTCGCGTAAACCCGAGAAATTCGGAACAGGCTCCGAGGAGGGAATTGTAGCTTCCGAAGCTGCAAATAATGCGACAGTTGGAGGTGCGCTTATTCCGCTGATCGCCATGGGTATACCCGGCAGCGTGATCGATGCCATCTTGATCGGAGCTTTGATGATCCATTCGATTCAGCCCGGTCCGACCTTGTTCCTGACCAATGCCGATATCGTATGGGGGATGATGGCCGCCTACCTGCTCGCGAATATTCTGATGTTTGCGCTTATGACCGGTACGGTCGGTTACATTTCGCGTTTGATGTACATTCCGCGCTCCTACGTATTGCCGGTAGTAATGGTTTTTTGTGTCGTAGGCAGCTTCGCGTTGAACAATACAATGTTTGATGTATGGGTCATGCTGGGATTTGGTGTCGCCGGTTTCATCCTGGAACGTGGAAAATATCCGCTTGGTCCCTTTGTAATCGGATTTGTCCTGGCGCCGCTGGCTGAAGAGAAATTGCGAAGCGGATTGATGATGACCGCCGGCGATCCGTCACCGATCCTCACACGACCATTGCCGTTGCTGTTTACAGTCATAGCCCTGGGATTGCTGATCTGGCCTCTATGGCGCGACTATCGGCGAAACGGCAAAACCAAAAACATCGACACCAGCGTGGAATGACAATGCGCGTCGTATTTCTCTTGTTCGATTCTCTGAACCGAAGGGCACTCGGTCCCTATGGCGGCAATATATCGACACCGAATTTTGATCGGTTGGCTGCACGCGCCGCGACGTTCGACCGGCATTATATCGGTTCCATGCCTTGCATGCCCGCGCGCCGGGATCTGCATTCTGGCCGCCTTTGCTTTCTGCATCGTAGTTGGGGACCTCTTGAACCGTTTGACGATTCATTTCCAGCACTGCTTAAGGCCAGCGGCGTGTACTCCCACCTGGTTTCGGATCACTATCATTATTTTGAGGACGGCGGTTCGACGTATCATAACCGATACACGACCTGGGACTTCATTCGAGGCCAGGAGAGTGATCCATGGGTTGCAATGGTGGAGCCGCCACTGGATCGGTTTCGCAAGCAATATCACGAACTGCAGTTTGAAGACACGCGTGACGGATACCGACTGCAGGGAATGCTGAACCGTGAGCAAATCCGAGAAGAGCACGAATTCCCCAGTGTACGGTGTTTTGATTCAGCGCTGGGATTTCTGGAAGAAAACGGCAAGTCTGACAATTGGCTACTCCATCTGGAGACATTTGACCCGCACGAACCCTTCGCAGCGCCAGAATCATACCGTAAGCGTTTTGAAACTGGTTATAACGGTCCGCGACTGGATTGGCCGCGTTACAAGCGGAAAGATACAGAAACCGATCTGGAAGTTGCAGAAATCAGGGCGAACTATGCTGCGCTTGTCGCTTTATGCGATGCGCAATTGGGACGGGTTCTGGATGACTTTGATGCCAATGACAGATGGAAGGATACGGCTCTGATTTTAACCACCGACCATGGCTTCATGCTTGGTGAACATGATTGGTGGGCCAAGAACCGGATGCCGTTTTTCAACGAAATAGCCAATATCCCGCTATTCATCCATCATCCGGATTTTCCGAAAGCTGCCGGTACAAGGGTAGATGCTCTGACGCAGACCATGGATATCATGCCAACATTAATGCGGTGTTTCGGAAAGGAAATTGGCGAAAACGTTCGTGGACATTCTCTTTTGCCGCTACTGGATGGGACAAAGAAATCGGTTCGGGATATCGCGCTTTACGGCATATTTGGTGGTGCGATCAACGCTACGGATGGCCGCTATACCTATTTTAGGTATCCAGCTGACATGGAAAACCGTGAATTGTATGAATACACGTTGATGCCGATGCACAACATTAGCCTGTTCGAAATTCGAGAGTTGAAAGAGGCGATACTGCACAAGGGATTTGACTTTACAAAGGGTGCGCCCGTCCTGCGCATTCCCGCTCTGCCAGATGCCAAGAGATCACCGACCCAAGGTGGCTTTGCAGAAACAAATACTGTGCTCTACGATTTGCAGATCGATCCTTTCCAGCAACAACCCATTTACGATGAAGCGATTGCCGACAGCTTTGTATCAAAGATGGTCGAGGAAATGGCAAGCCATGACGCGCCGAATGAACTTTATTCGCGTTTTGACCTGCCTCTGCGCTAGAGGTTTTGTGGACGTGTAGGTAGATGCCTCGATTCAGGCGTTGGATACTCTTTCGATACCGGCGTCTATAGTTCCAGCGAAACGGTTGAGATGGCGGAGTATCAATCTGTCACGTAATTCGGCATGTTCGGGATCATAAAACAGGTTTTCAAATTCGCCCGGGTCGGTTTCAAGATCGAACAACTCGCCAATATCGTGCGAATGATAGATAGCAAGCTTGTAACGTCCGTCAAACGTCATGCTGGCTTGCGTGTAATTCGGGACCGGGCTGTAACCGACTGAATCGTTGAAATCACAAATCACAGTGGATTTATGAAATTCTGGCGGAGAGGTTCCCCGCAATATCGGCGCAAGCGACTTGCCCTGCATTCGCTCCGGA
Source organism: Pseudomonadota bacterium (assembly GCA_039030215.1). Taxonomy (GTDB): domain Bacteria; phylum Pseudomonadota; class Alphaproteobacteria; order Rhizobiales; family Rhizobiaceae; genus BOKV01. Next base: position 2,276 of record JBCCEP010000107.1, on the reverse strand, counting down.
ATTTCCAGGCCCGCAAGGTCGAGCAATGTCGGTGCGACATCAACAAGCTCAACCAGGGCATCTGATTTCGTATCGGAAATTATGTCTTCAGGGCCAGCAATTATCAGCGGTACATGCACCAAGCCCTCGAAAAAGCGGCAACCCTTATACATGAGGCCGTGATCGCCCAACAATTCGCCATGATCGGACATGAAAATCACGATAGTGTTGTCAATCTCGCCGGTTGCTTCCAGCGCATCAACTATTCGACCGAATTGATGGTCAATCAATTCGATCATTGCATAATAGGCTGCCTTGGCCTGCCGTCCGTCATAGGAGTCCGGTGGGCGAAATCCACGCGCGCTCTGAGATTCATATTCAACTGTCTCCGAGGAACCGGCACAGGGATCGACAGCCTCGACTGTCTGGGCACGGACAGTCTTGAATTGCTCCTGCCGCAGAAGGTCGCTTTCCTTGAACAGAGGCGGTGTTAATTGTTCCGGATCATAGCGGTTCAGATAATCGGCCGGCGGATCAAATGGCGGATGCGGATCGTAGGGGTTGATGCTCAATAGCCAGGGCTTTTCACGCTTTTCTTCAAGAAAACGCAGCGCCATTTCCGTGCACCAGGTAGTTTGATGCAATTCCTCCGGAACACCGGGAGCTACAAACCCGCGTTGGGAATCAAACAGTTTGTCAGGGTCTGAGTTCTTTTCCTGGCGAAGCCAATGATGATAGGCATTTTGTGCATCCGCTTCGCCGGTCATCGGATTGTGTGACCACTGAAAAAACCGGTATCCGTCGTCGATCCGCGTTTCGCCGGCAGTCGCTGTCGAAAGATGGAGTTTGCCAATCAAGCCGCAATCATATCCGGCATCTGCAAGCAATTTGGTAACTAGGACCTCACCGGCTGGGAATGCAGCGCTACCATTGCGATAGACGCGGGTAGAGGCGGGATATCTACCGGTAAGGAAAGAAGCCCTGCTTGGTGTACAGACCTGGCACTGCGCATAAGCCTTGGTGAATGCCATTCCTTTCCTAATCAGGCGGTCAAGATTGGGCGTATTGATCTCACTGTTGCCGAGGGCGGCAATGGTGTCGTAACGCATCTGATCGGCGCAATACCAAAGGATATTAGGGGGTTTGTCGGTCATCCAGTTCCAATGCTTGACCATGCCGGTTGAATTGGTCAATGTTCCTGTAATTCAACCACTTACATCATTGGCTGTCCATGCCCAAGCTGGCTCGCTGTGAAATCTACTGTTATCAATATCCGCTGGCCCGACCATTGGAAACCGTCCTAGGCCGCGTGGAATCGCGTCCTTCACTGATTATCCGTCTGGAAGACGAAGAAGGAGCATTTGGTTACGGCGAAATCTGGTGCAATTTTCCGCCTGCAGGCGCCGCTTACCGTTCCAACCTGGCTTCTGATCTTGCCGCTATGGCGCTACGAAATCTGGATTCCGATACACCTTCAAACGCGTTTGGAACCATTCGAAAGAAGATCAATCACCTCTCATTGCAGGCTGGGGAACCGGGACCTGCAGATCAGATTTCAGCAGGATTTGACAACGCCCTGCACGATTTGGCTTCTCGTCGAAAGGGAACTCCACTCGCTGACTTCATCGGCGGGATGTTGAGACCATTGCCTGCATATGCCAGTGGAATAGGGCCTCCAGACGGAATCGACCTGGTCGCCAAGGCACATGCAAATGGCTTCAAAGCCTTCAAACTGCGAGTTGGTTTTGGCATCCGGGAAGATTTGGCACTGATTGACGAGACGAGGCAATTGATTGGCGATGACGCGGTATTGACGATCGACGCCAATCAGAAATGGACGGTCAAGGAAGCCATCGACATGGCTGGAAATCTGGCTTCTCGAAATCTTGTTTGGCTGGAGGAGCCAATCGCTGCTGATCGACCGGCTGTTGAATGGCGAAGGGTTGCAGAATCCACGTCAATACCGATCGCGGCTGGAGAAAATCTTCGGAATCTGGATACTTTCAATTCAGCGATTGCCGCCGGGTATCTGGGTGTTATCCAACCTGATATCTGCAAATGGGGCGGAATTTCCGAATGCCTTGTAGTGGCAAGAAATGTGCTTGCTGCCGGACTACGCTATTGTCCGCATTATCTCGGGGGAGGGATAGGCCTGGCAGCATCGGCACATTTGCTGGCGGCAGCAGGAGGTAACGGTTTGCTGGAAGTGGATGTGAACGAAAACCCGCTTCGTGAAATCCTCGCCGGTCCGCTTCTTCCGTTAAAAGACGGAATGGTGATTATCCCGGATGCCCCAG
>JBCCEP010000106.1:0-10722 GCA_039030215.1 Pseudomonadota bacterium | reverse complement strand
GGAACCGATGCTCTGGGCAATAGCCATCAGCGCAAGCGTGATAGCGCCGTGCCTTGTATTGTCGATCTGGTGGCGGCGAACGACGCTACTGGCATCAATTTCGGGAATGTTGATACCCGCATGCATCCTGCTTGCAGCTTTCGCTTCTCGATTTGAAACCGGGTTCGGGCTGCCATGGCTGAAACATGCTTACACTGCGCTTGGCTCATATTTGGCGCCAAATGCCGGAAATTTGCCCGTATCGATTGTCGCTGCAACGATCGCAATGCCACTTGCCATTTGTTCCATTGTTGCGATTTCGTTCCTGACCAAGCGGCCTGCCACTGGCGTAGGGCGGGCACTGATGCATCATCCCGATCCGCGATGATCGGCCTTTTGGCGGACAATGTGAGAACCTCATGAATCTGTCGGAAACCTATCGCAGCTTCGTCAACACCTGGGAGTGCGATGAGAACAGCCATTGGAATGTCCAGTACTACTTCCGAGCCTTTCAGCAGGCCAGGGAGGTCTTTCTCGCCGAAGCCTCGCCTGGAACAATACGAACCGCTCCCGAATTGTTTCATGTCCGCTATCTGCGCGAATTGCCGGCCGCACAGTCAATCCTGGTCAAATCGGGGGTAATTGAAGGAGGCAGTCATGACGGTTGGCTCGTGCATCTGATGGAAAATCCCGAAACCGGCGAATTATCTGCAACCTGTCTCGACAACTTTCGCGCTGACGATACATTTTCTGCGCGCATCGATCATACTGAGATTGATGGGGCCATGCCCCGCGGCCTGACGGTTGAGGCTCCCGAACCCATGGGGATCGAAGCATTGCTGGCCAGCGGCAATGCAATCGTTTCGCACAAGAGCGTGGTCCGGCCATTCGAGACGGATCACGAAGGTAACATTCTGTTTCATGCGATTGTTTCCAGATTCACCGACTGTGCCTCGCACGTCTGGAACCATGTGGGGCTGACAACCAATTGGCTTGAACAGAATGATTGCGGTCGGGTTGCCGTTGAAACAAAGTTGACCAGGATTGGGTCCGCTCCGGCCGGCAGTGCAATCCGCATCGTTTCCAGCGTCACCGACCTGGCCGAAAAATCCTTTGCAATTGTCCATCAGCTTGAAGATATGCGCAGTGGCAAACCGGTTGCGCTTGGCGAGGTGCGCTGCGTCGTCATGGATTTGAGAACCCGAAAGGTCATTGCCTTGCCCGAAATAATGTCGCGATTTGAGTAAATTGTCGGCCAATGGGCTGATTACTCGGAATTGTATTTTTCCTCCAGGTCCTCGCGCAATTCCTTTACGGATTCGACAAATTTGCGCATTGCCTGCTGCGCAAATTCGAGCGCCTTGTCGAGTTCCTCTTCGGCCTGCTCATTGAATGCCGGTCCGTCTTCCGGGTCCAGTAGCCGGTTCTGTTCCTTCGACTGAATGCCACCGCCCCGGCTGACTTCAGCCAGTTCAGCCTCGACAGCATCGAGCCGCTCCTCGGCAAATTCAAGGCGTTCTTCAAGCGCCCCGAGCGTTTCCTCAAATGCCTCCCTCTCGTCGGCGCCAAGCCGGCAAACAAGACTTCCGGTCACCAGCGTGCAGAAACTGATCGCGCCCGTATCGCGACTCATCCGGATATAACCGTCTTCAAACGGCTTCAATTCGTATCGGGCGCTGGGTTGTGGTTCGGAATTGTCGCTCTGTGCAACGGCGTTCGCACCCAAACCCAGAGTCAGAGATAACGCGGCAACTCCCGCAAGCGCCAGTATTTTATCTGTCTTCATAACGATTGCTCCAAATCACATGTCGCCCGGCTGGCTAACTATAACAGATTATCAATAGGACCATTGTGAGATTTGGGTAGCCAATCCTTCAAGATTCCCCTTGAAGGAAGTCGCCTCCCATGCCAAGCCGGTGTCATGGACAGGACCATTTACAAGATTGCGACCAGGGACCAGTGGCTTGAAGCCGAGCAAAAAGGCGTGTTTGACGGAGCACCAATTGATCTTGCCGATGGCTATATTCATCTTTCCAGTTCCGGGCAGGTAAGAAAGACTGCTGAACTGCATTTTGCCGGCCAGAAAGACTTGCTTCTGATCTCCGTGTCAGCAGACAAATTGGGAGAAAAGCTGAAATGGGAGCCTTCGCGGGGAGGCGATCTGTTCCCGCATCTCTATGGCAAACTCTCGCTTGATGCTGTCACCCATGTTGCTGAATTGGTGCTCGATAAAAATGGTAACCATGTATTTCCGCCGGAGATTCCCAATTGAGTCTGTTCGGCAATCTGGCTCGATCTGCACTCTTTACGCTCGATCCGGAGACGGCGCATAATGTTTCGATAAACGCGCTTGCGCTCGGTCTTGCGCCGCTTTGCAGAAAGGTGCGCGATCGGCGTCTTGTCTGTAAAGTGGCGGGCTTGACCTTTGAAAATCCGGTGGGGATGGCGGCCGGTTATGACAAGAACGGATCGGTGCCCAATGCCCTGATGGTCCTTGGTTTTGGTTTTTGTGAAATTGGAACGGTCACGCCCTTGGCGCAGCAAGGAAATCCAAAGCCACGAATTTTCCGGCTGGACAAGCATGATGCTGTGATCAACCGGCTCGGCTTCAACAACCACGGACATGATGTAGTCTTCAACCGATTGCAACGGCGGCTCCGAAAACGCGGGATTGTCGGAGTCAATATCGGCGCAAACAAGAACTCCGAAGATTTCATTGGCGACTATGAAACTGGTCTTGAGCGGTTCTGGCCAGTGGCAGATTACTTTACCGCCAATATTTCCTCGCCCAATACGCCGGGTCTGCGCGATCTGCAGACGGGCGAAGCGCTAAAAAAACTGCTTTCGCGTCTCCTTGCAAAACGGGATGAACTGGCTGCCGAAACAGCAATCAACCGACCGGTTTTCCTGAAGATTGCGCCCGATCTCGATCAACCGCAGATGAAAGAGATTGCCAACGCAATATCTGCTTCGACGCTGGACGGGCTGATCGTTTCCAATACGACTATCTCCCGGCATGAAATGGCATCAGCCCAACACAGTTCCGAGGCCGGTGGATTGTCGGGAAAACCACTATTCGAACGCTCGACCATCATCCTTGCGCGCATGCGCCAATTGCTTGGTAAGGATCTGCCGATAATCGGTGTTGGCGGAATAGACAGTGCTGAAACCGCCTGGTCAAAACTCGAAGCAGGTGCAGACCTGCTCCAGCTTTATACCGGCATGGTTTATCGCGGGCCGTGCATCGCCTCACAGATAAACCGCGGCCTTTTGCAAAAATTGAAGGCAGAAAAGCTGGGTCACATCTCACAAGTTGCTGGACGCGCCAATGAGGATTGGGCGGCGCGCGCATTGCCCGGAGGTGAAGGCTGATTTGTATCAGCCGGCGGCAAATGTCTGGTTCATTTTAGGCCAAAGCCAAATTCCAAGTGTCAGGCCGCGGCTCAAAAACAGGACATGCAGGGCCAGCCAAAGACCGACATTGTCCCAGCTTTGTAATAGTGCAAACCAGGAAACCAGATAAATCACAAACGAAACAACCATCATGCAGCTCATCTCTCGTGTCCAGGTTGCACCGATATAGATGCCGTCCAATTGAAATGCCGGGAAACCCGTTACCGGAGTAAGTGCTGCTAAAATCAGGAAGGTTCGCGCAACGCTGCGCACCTCCTCATTGGTTGTCATCAGGTCGATGAGCCAGCCGCCGGTGACATAAAATGTCAGGAAAAGCATCATTGCCAGCAATCCGTTCCAAAGAAAGGTGAGCTTAACGCCTTTTATAAATGCTGGTCGATAACGTGCGCCGACTGCCCTTCCCACAATCTGCTCCGCCGCGGTGGCAAGACCATCGAGAAAATAGCCGCCTATCATTGCCAAATTCATGAGGATTGCATTCGCTGCAAGGGTCAACTCTCCCAGCTTCGCACTCTCTGCAGTAAAGAAGGCGAAAGCGATTAACAGAACGAATGAACGGACCATGATGTCGCCATTGATGTTTATCAATCGCTTCAATGCGCTTGCATCGAGAATGCGTTGCCGCGAAGGGCGGATTTTCTTGTCCATCAGTGAATAGCAGACAGCCAGACCGGCACTTACGCTAATGAATTCGGCAATGACGGTCGCCCACGCAACCCCGGCAATTCCGTATCCAAGTCCAAGACCCAGAAAGACTGACAGGATGATGTTCGAGCCGTTCAGTAGCGTTTGGATGACAAGCGCCAAACCGGCACGGCCAAGGCCGACCAGCCATCCCAATATTGCGTAATTGACCAAGGTGAATGGCGTCGACCAGACTCGGATATCAAAATAGGTGGCGGTCGCCTGCCCGACATTCTCACCCGGCTCCATGAACCAGAGGCCACCGGCAAGGAGCAACGGTGCTAACAGGATAGTTGCAAGCCCAAACACACCCGCAAGCAAGAGCGCCCGCATCAAGATGGCCTGCTTCTCCTTTTCATCGCCGGTACCGACTGCCTGCGCCGCAAGGCCCGTCGTGCCGGTTCGTTGAAAATTGAAGGTGGTAAACACCAGCGAAATAATGACAGAGCCAACGGCCAGACCACCGATAATGGCTGGATCGCCAAGCCTGCCGACAACAGCGGTATCGACCAGCCCAAGCAGCGGCGTTGAAAGATAGGCGAGCGTCATTGGCACCGCCAATCCGACGACGGTGCGGTGGTTTACCTCGAAGGCACCGGAACTGGCCTGATCTGAACTGCTAACTGCCATTGCAGGTTACATCCGCTTGATTATGCAAAAGATCGCCTTATCACGAAGTAGAAGGTTTAACATCCATCTTCGCGACCTATAATCATCCAATGTCGCTGCCTGTCGTCCACAATTCTGCCTATGTCGCCGATATTCCCGAGGGCCATCGTTTCCCCATGCCCAAATATGGAGCGATTGCGCGCATTTTGGTTGAAGACGGATTGGTTTCTCCCGAGGAGTTCCACACCACCGGTGAAGCACCAGGATCCTGGATCACGCTGGCGCATGACCAGACCTATGTTGATCAGGTTTTTAGTGCCTCGGTACCGGAAGCGATCAGCCGTCAGATTGGCTTCCATGTTGGAAAATCCATGGCACGGCGCGCCAGGCATGCAAGTGCTGGTACATTGCTGACCGCCAGGCTGGCATTGGAGCACGGAATTTCCTGCAACACGGCTGGTGGCAGCCACCACGCCAAGCGGAGCCATGGCGCAGGATTTTGCATTTTCAATGATGTCGCCGTTGCCGCCCTGGTGCTTCTCAGTGATGAAACTGTAGGTTCTGCGCTTGTTTTTGACTGTGACGTACATCAGGGCGATGGCACGGCCGAGATATTTTCAGGCGATGACCGGGTAAGGACTGTCTCGATGCATGCCGAGAAAAATTTCCCGACAAGAAAGGAAGTCTCCGACCTGGATATCAACCTTCCCGACGACATGGAGGATGACGCCTATCTGGAAGTTCTGGCCGACACGCTGAATGCTTCACTCGATATGGTCCGGCCGGATGTCGTGTTTTACAATGCTGGCGTCGATCCGCATGTTGATGACCGGCTCGGGAGATTGGCCCTGACAGAATCCGGTCTGGCTGAACGTGACCGGCAGGTGATCGGATTTTTCCGTGAGCAAGACATACCCATCGCCGGCGTTATGGGAGGCGGCTATTCGGCCGATATCGACGAGATCGCGCGTCGCCACACAATCCTGCATCGCACCGCCATGGAGTTTGTTTCCTAGAACGGGTTTTTTCGATCTGCGAATTATCAGTTGGTTGCGTGTTGGATTACCTCAACAAGCGGTTCCGCAAAGGCAGAAGAAGGTGGCTTGATCCCGGCCAGTGTAGCCAAAGTCGGTGCGACAGCAACCGGGTGAACAAGGCGGTTCACGATACCGGGCTTGATTCCGCCGCCCGCGAAAATAATCGGTACATAGGTGTCATATCCCCATGGCGTGCCGTGCATGACAGCCAATGCGCCGCCTTCCTGCAGGAACCAATACGGTTCCTGCACCACGTAAATGTCGCCGGAACTTTCCGGATGCGTGTTTCGCCTGATTTTGGAAATGACCGGAGTGTCCTGAAGATTTGGCAGCGCCATTGTTGAGACAGCTTGCGCAATCCCCTCCATATTGCTGATTGCTTCGGCAATCACCTTTTCCACCTGTTTTTGGTCAAGCCCGGCAGACGCGATCGCCTTGCTGTTCAGATAGACATATGGCCTGAAGAATGAGAGGACCAGTTCATCGTGACCAAATACCTGCTTGGTAATCCGGTTTGCCTCTTCGGCAATTTTATTCGGGTCAATGCGGCCAACCTTCATTCCGAGCTCGGCCATGAACTCCGGCGCTTCGGGCATGCCGTGATCGGCGGACAGTGCTATGATCACATTGTCCAGACCGATCATCTCGTCCACGTATTCAAGTAGCTGTGCTAACGTCCGGTCAAGTTGCAGGACGATTTCCTCATTTTCCAGGCTTGACGGTCCGAAGAAGTGATTGACGGCATCGACGCCTGAAAAGCTTATTGAAAGATAGTCGGTGACCTCATCCTGCCCAAGCTTCTCTTCCTCGATGATGGTCATTGCAATATCGGAGGTAAGCTGGTCACCAACAGGACTGACGATGATTCGCGTATTAAATAAACCGTCATCTGTCGTTCCATATGGGTGCGGGAATGTCCGTCCATATCCCTTCAGATCTGTCTCATAGGGACGATCATCACGTGTTCCCAGAAGGTAGGTGTCTATGTCATTTGCCAAGGTCCAGCTTTTGCCGGAATAGGCTGCGGCAGGCTGTTTGCTGTTCCAGTCGACGGCCCATTGGTGATAGCTATCATAGTAGTATTTGCTGGAAACGAAGTCGCCAGTATCCGTCGAGAACCAGAACGCCTTCCCCGAATGTCCGGCCATGGCAATGGCGCTCCGATCCTTGCCGGACACGCCGAAAATCTTGGATTTTCCGACATGATGGACCGCCAGCTCATCGGCCAGTGTCGAGGCCTTAATGTTGCGTGGTGAACGCCCAGCAACCCGCGAACGTTGTTGGGCTGGATCCACCTGCGTGCCCTCCTGGGCGTCGCTGCGGGTCGGCAATATCGGACTTCTCAGATCCTCAATATTGTAACCCAGCTGCAGTTTTGCCCGGTCAAAGATAACATTGCCTACCATGCCGTGTTCAGACGGGTGGGCGCCGGTCGCCAGCGTGGTATGTCCGACTATGGTTTCGGTATTGGCATGACGGTAATGCGCATTTGTGTAAACCACACCATTTTCCAGAAGATAACGAAAACCACCATCACCAAAACGGTCTCCATAGCGGCGAAGCAGGTCGCCTCGAAGTCCGTCAACGGTAATCTGCAGGATCAATTTGGGAGCCTGAATGGAGTTGGCTGCGGCGTTGGTAGCTAAAACCGGTGCCAGCACCATGGCCAGGATCAATCTGTTCAAGTTACACCTCTCAATCCACGACGCGATGATGTTCATATACAATTGGATCTATCGGCTCATCATCCTTGTCAATGACGTGCTCGTCGAACAATCGCACACCTGCAGGCAGGATCGTACCGCGCTGAGCCATGCTAACGAAGATATGCTTCGTATATCTTGAATTTCGATCGAACCAGTCAGGATCATCAAAAGTGCCACCGAAAACCCCTACAAGATCGGAAAAGCGCTCAAAAGACAGATAAATTTTCGTCCCGCAATTCTCACAAAAATGGATGTCTAGCTGCTTGCCGCTGCCTTTGGATGTGTGACGGTAGGTTTTCGCCTGCCCGGAGGTCACCGTAAAACCTGACTTCTCAAAAATCGGCTCCACCAAATATGCCGAGCCGGTATTGCGTTGGCAAAACTTGCAGTGACAAACGATGACCCTGAGCGGGTTGGCGGTCACTTCATAGGAAATTGCCTGGCACAGGCACCTGCCTTGTTGGGAAATCATCGGTTTGACCCTCGCTGATTGGCGCTCAGCTTAGGCCTGGCGTCAGATTTTACAAGGATCGCATGGCGTGATTGCGTTCAGCGCTTGCGGATGGACATGAGCCGTAGAAGAATGAAAACAGGGACAACGACCATGGCGCCGTAGAGGAAATAGATTCCAATCCGCCCGAAGGCTTCAAAGCCCAGATCATACAGCCAGCGCGCAAAATCGCGCACCGCATACCAGACATCCATCGGCGTGAAATGCATGGCGCTCATGATAATGCCGACCACCAGGGAAATAATGGCAAGCTTTACGATCGTGCGGCTTGGCGTATCGCCGAGAAACTGCGTCACGCGGTCGCTCATTTGCTGATTCTCACTGTTTGCATTGACCGGAACGTAAGGTGTGACGCCTTTCTATTCAAGCAAGGCGTTCGTATTTCACCGTCGATGTCAGTTCAGGAGCGCAAAAAGCGAGGGCAAACGGTCTGCTTCAGCAGGTGGCTTGTCCCAGCGCAAGCGCGATATCCTCGGAAATCGCATCGCAACGCCTGATTTATGGCGGGTCGACCTGGAAAGGCCCTCAAAGGCGACTTCAAGCACAAGCCCATAATCTGGCTCGGCGCGAACCGATCGCACCGGACCAAATCGTTCGACCGTGTTTTCACGGACAAACCGGTCAATGCGTTTCAATTCTTCATCAGTAAACCCGAAATAGGCCTTGCCCACCGGAACCAGGCCATCCTTGCCTTCGATATCAGTCCAAACACCAAAGGTGTAATCCGAATAAAAGCCCGAACGCTTGCCATGACCGCGCTGCGCATACATCAGTACCGCATCGATCAGGTAGGGGTCTTTCTTCCATTTGAACCACGGTCCCTTGGGCCGTCCCGCGACGTAATGAGAGTCCCTTCGCTTCAGCATCAAGCCCTCGATTACCGGATGCGGCGGGTCGGCGCGAAATTTCGCCAGTTCATCCAGGTTTGAGAATTCGATGATCTCGGACAGATCAAATCGTGATGGCTCAAGTCGGAGAACAAATTGCTCCAGTATTTTTCGTCTTTGCGCCAATGGCTGGTTCCGGAGGTCTTCGCCATCGGCAATCAGCAGATCATAGGAGCGGATGAATGCCGGATATTGGTCCATCAGCTTTTGACTGACCTTCTTGCGGTTTAGCCGCTTTTGCAGATCCGCGAAGCTTGCCGTCGCGTCCTCACCGCCACCCGCTGTCCCCACCAGCAATTCACCGTCTATCGCGCCTTCAAAGTCCATCGCGCCGACAAGGTCAGGAAAGGCACCGGAAATATCATCGCCGGTGCGCGAATAAAGCCGCGCCGTTCCCTGTTCACAGACTGCCTGAACACGAATTCCGTCCCATTTCCATTCGGCGATATGGGTATCAGGGCCAATTTCTGCGTGATCCCGATCCTCCAAGGCATGCGACAGCATCACCGGACGAAACGGCGCCGCTGCGAGCGAGACCGGCTTTTGCGCCTTGCCATCGAGCCAGGCGAACAGTTCCAGATATGGGGGCGCCAAACCGTGCCAAATCTCCTCGATCTCGCCGACATCAACCTTTCCATATTCCGCCAGTGCCTGCTTCGCCAAACGGGATGACACACCTATTCTCAGCCCCCCGGTCGCAAGTTTTATCAGGGCATAACGTTCATCCGGCGTCATTATATCGAGCATGCCGCGCAAGGTCTGTGGCGCTTCGCTTCGCGACGTTTTGGAAAGTGTTTCGACAATTTCTCCCAGGGACATTTTCCTTCCTCCCTGAGTATCTTCCTTTCCCTGCGGCCAGATCAGCGATACGGTTTCAGCCAGGTCACCGACAAAGTCGTAGGACAGTCTGAATAATTCTTCGTCGCAGACTTCAGATGCGAGCTGCCGAAACAAGGCGGGCTTTACACCGGGAAGATCCAGCTCCCGGTTTAGCGCAGCGAGCGCCAGACCCCGATCCGGATCGTCTGTTGCTCCAAAATAAAGGCACAGCAATTCAATTTTTCGATTGCGCGATGGCGTAAGGAGCAGGCGCTCAAGAAGAACAGCGAAATCATGCATGATCTTATTGCTCCACCTCGTCCTCATAGCCGACCAGGTTAAGCGGGCGGGCCCGGATCTGGTTTAATTCGCACCAACGGACCAGCGCTTCCTCGCGCCCATGTGTCACCCAGATCTCGTTTGCGCCGGTTTCCCGGATGGTCACTGTCAGCTCCTCCCAATCGCAGTGATCGGAAATGATCAGCGGCAATTCGACGCCGCGTTGTTTCATGCGCTGTCTGATTTGCATCCATCCGGACGCAAAGGCGATAAGCGGATCGGGAAACCGGCGTATCCAGCTCGAATTGAATGCAGATGGCGGACCAAGGACGATGGCACCGGCAAAACTACCTTTCTTGCCGTCTTCGACGGTCGCCGGAAGCATTTCACCAAGTTCGATCCCTGATGCCTGATAGTAGTCGCACAACTTGTTCAATGCGCCATGGATATAGATCGGTTTTTCCCAGCCATTATCCCGCAGGAGACGGATCACCCGTTGTGCCTTGCCCAGCGCGTAGACGCCGACCAGATGCGCCCGGTCGGGAAATTGCCCGCATGACCGCAAAAGCTTGCCGATCTCACCTGCTGGATCGGGATGGCGGAAAACCGGTAGTCCGAAAGTAGCTTCGGTAATGAAGACATCACACGCAACGGTTTCAAACGTCTCCGCCGTCGGATCTGCCAGCCGCTTGTAATCGCCCGAAGCAACAATCCGCAAGCCGTTGCTTTCGATCAATATCTGCGCCGAACCAAGCACGTGGCCCGCGGGATGAAAACTGGCATTTACCGATTTGATC
>JBCCEP010000105.1:0-10752 GCA_039030215.1 Pseudomonadota bacterium | reverse complement strand
TTCCGGTAAAACGAATTGTCATCAACCAGCTTGTCAATTGCCGGACCTTCAACGTTCACAAGATGAGCGTCGCAGCTTGCCAGGGATTCCTGGGTCAATGCCGAAGGATGACCAACCAGCCAGAAATATGCATCGATCTTGCCGTCACAAACGGCCTGACCGGTTTCTGCAGATTTCATTTCAGCTGCCAGTTTCAGGTCTGAACGATCCCAGCCCATCGCTTCTTCGATAACTTCCCATGTTCCGCGTGTTCCGGAACCGGGATTGCCGATGTTCATGCGTTTGCCCTTGACGTCCGTCAGCGTGTTGATGCCGGAAGCGTCACTGGCAATCACGGTTACCGGCTCCGGATGGACCGAAAACACGGCACGGAGACCGTCAAACTTGCCTGCATCCTCAAACTTGGAGGTGCCGTTATAGGCATGATACTGCCAGTCGGATTGCGCGACACCGAACTCAAGCTCGCCGGCGCGCACCGTGTTGATGTTGTAGATTGAGCCGCCGGTCGATTCTGCCGAACACCGCAGCCCGTGTTCCTTGCGATCCTTGTTTACCAGACGGCAAATCGCACCACCGGTCGGATAATAAACGCCAGTGACACCGCCAGTTCCAATCGAGATGAATTGCTGATCTTGTGCAAGGCTCTGACCAATCATGGATGCGCTTGCAAGCAGCGCTGCTCCAACAAGATATCGTTTCATGTATTTCTCCCTAGGGTTTAAGAAATTGGGCCCCTCAAATGCCCTCTAGAATTAGAGCGCTGATCTATCCTTCCATCAGCTTCTCTGGGCACAGTATGCGACATCCAAAACCCTTCCGACTAATGCGAAAAACGCATGATTTGCCCAAAATTCTGCCGAAATTGTAAAAGAAGAAACTAAATTAGGAAATTTCGATGCAAATATCGTATGGTGTGATATTCCAAGTCAGATGAGAAGAGTCGCCGATGAACACTCAGTGGATGGAAGACTTCCTTATCCTATGGGAAACAAGGAACTTTACCGCCGCAGCAAGAAAAGCCAATATTTCCCAGGCTGCATTCAGCCGCCGGATTCATGCATTGGAAAACTGGCTTGGTCAGACGCTGGTTGACCGTTCCCACCACCCGATTGTGTTCACACCTCAAGGCCAGCTCTTCCATCAGGAGGCTTCCGAGATGCTGCGCCATCTGTCACAGGCCCGGGTTAATCTGACATCGCCCCATCTGGGCAGCCGTAATCATGTCAGCATCCTTATGCCGCACGTCATATCTGCAACCCGGTTCGTCAATTGGTGGGATGACTGGTCAACGGATACGAACTTGTCCGTATCTGCAGTCGTCGGAAACGTCGCGGATATGATCGCGAGCTTTATTGCCGGAAGAGGCGACATGCTTATCTGCCACTCGAGCGGCGCCTTTCCAATGATGCTCAATCCGGATCTCTATAGGAGCCAAACGATCGAGATGGATCGCTTTTGCCCGTTCATATCAAGTGGTTTTGAGCAAACTGCTTCCTCACGTTTTCCCGGTACGCAGGCAGCTCCGATTCCGCTCGCCATGTATACCGATGGAGGCTATTTTGCACGGCTTGTAGATAACATCGTTTCCCGGGCACCCGTACAGCTATACGGCACGCAAAAACTGGAGGCAGACACCGTCAGCCTGATCAAGCAGTTTGTCATGAACGGTAATGGTGCCGGCTGGTTGCCAAAATGTGCAATCTTGAAGGGTGATTCACAAAAAATAAAACAAATTCAACAAGATGAATGGTCCCAGGATCTGCCGATAACCGCCTTCGTCAGGGCTGATACCACCTCGGTAGCAGCAGATATCGTTTGGAATAAACTGTCCGATGATCGTGACAAGCAACCCTGATCCTTTCCGCGATTGCGGGAGGTGTTAGAGCTTCTCTTTCAGCTGAATTCTTCCAATCGGGGGTTATCTGCAGCCAGATTAATTTTCGCCGCGAATTTTCCGGTAGGCATCTTTAAGTTTCGCTGCCACTTCCTTGTACTCTGCAGTCGGACCGCTTTCCAGCAAGTCAATTTCCTCGAACGGATCGATCTCCAGATCGAAAAGCATCTCATCCAGGCCATCAATTGAAACCAGCTTAAACCGCTCATCCCGGATCGCCCAACCATGGCTATTCTCTCTGCGCGGTGGCACATCGGAGAAATGTTCCACATAGGCATATTTGCGGTTTCCGGCACCACCTTGCACAACCGGCCATAAATCGATCGAATCCCTGGTTCGAACTTCGGCACCTGCAAGTCCCGCAATGGTGGCAAACAGATCGGTTGTATTGACCAGTGCTTCATTGCGACCGGGTTTGATGCCAGGTCCATAGAACACCAGGGGAATGTGCGTTCCACCTTCGAACAGGCTGCCCTTGGCACCTCGCTCGCCGTATAGATTGCCGGTCACCTGGTTTGGTGAACCATTGTCACCCAGAAAGATAACAACGGTATTTTGAAACTCGTCAGGCGGAATTGAATTCAACAAACGACCCATTTCCGTATCGAGAGCTTCAAGCGCGGCGTTGTAATAGGTTGCTCGATCCGATCTGATCGCCTTTCTGCTGTTTGGAAGATCACCACGGCTATGCAGATCGCTTGGTGGCGTATGAAAGGGCGCGTGTGGTGCATTATATGCAAGCCACAAAAACCATGGCTGGTCCTGTTGGCTGATCCAGCTGATTGCGCGATTGGTCAGGATGGAGGTCGTATAACCTGAAACCTCCGCCGCCGCACCATTATGTACAGCAGTCCAGTTGTAATAGTCTTGTGCGCCACCGGTGAAAATCCCGAAAAACTCAGAGACACCAAGGCTGGCCGGGTGATCAATGTCATCTGGAGAATCAGACAAATGCCACTTACCGATAAGCGCAGTACTGTACTGGGCCTGACCTAATACATCGAACAGGCTTTTTTCATCATCGGAAAGCCCATTATCCGCCTCGGGATTTACGGCCGAACCAACGCCTGTACGGAAACCGTATTTGCCGGTCATGATTGAAGCACGAGTAGGCGAACATAGCGGCGCGGAATATGCGTTCTCGAACACCAACCCTTCAGCGCACAGCGTCTCAAGATTGGGCATGGTAGCCTGGTTGGCCCCGACATCATAGCAGGTGGTTGCATCAAGCCCCATATCGTCGGCGATGACCAGGAGTATGTTCGGATTCGATTGTGCTGATGCCGGCGTCGGACCAGCCAACAGCGAAAACGCGGCCAATGCGGCAATCTGTACTGTCTTCTTACCTGGCAAAGACCGTTATCTCCCTGTCAAATTCCCAAAGAATGAGATTTGTTCGATGACGACCAGAATCGCAAAGCACCAATCGCCATCTGCAAGTAATGTAACCGATTGGTTCTTGGACATTGCAAAGTCCCTGCGGACTTAAGCAGTATCGTCTCTGTGATTGAAATTGAATTCACAGAACCCAATTCGGTCTTTGGTTACTCATTTTCGTGCTGCCCGACAGTAACTGATCGAGGGTTAGCGGGCCGTTACCACGACGCTCAAAATTCATCGGCTCCATTATATCATCATTTACGATGCCTGCAGAAATGACATTTGTTTCATTCAGTCTGTCGGCAATACGAGCTTGTGCACCTGCCGGTGTCGAAATCAGATGAAGGCTGATCGCCAATAACGCCAGGAGAAGCACCATTATGATGCCTGCAATCCGATCCGACATGTGATGCATGCCATTATCCTTCATTTGTCGCTCATTTTGTACATTCCTGACAGGAAAATGTGCATGGCTGACGCAGACAATAAGGATGCATTATGAAAATTGGACGTAAGCAATCGCAGTTTATCCGTCATAAGCATACCCGACACCATAGACCGATCTGATAAGCTCCTGATCCCCGCTCAGGGGTTTAAGTTTCTGGCGGATATTCTTGATATGGCTGTCAATTGTCCGATCAAACACCATTGCATCATCAGGAAAAGCCTGTTCAAGCAACTGGGCGCGTGAAAATACACGACCAGGCCGCTTGACCAGTACCATCAGCAGTTGAAACTCGCGTCTCGTCAACTCAACCGGTCTACCTTGATAGCTAGCGGTCCAACTGTCTTCGTCAAGGACGAAATCGGTATCTCTCGCTTGATTGGTTCCAGCACCACTATTGATTTCCACCCGTCTGAGGATGTTCTTTATCCGGGCAACCATTTCGCGCGGCGACCACGGTTTGCAAATATAATCGTCCGCCCCTAGCTCCAATCCCAATAACCGGTCGATTTCCTCAATTCTTGCCGTCTCAATGATGATCGGAATATCGCATTGGGCACGCACCTCCCGGCAAATCGTCAATCCATCCTTGCCTGGAAGCATGATGTCCAAGACCACAAGATCGGGCTGAGTGGACAAGATGAACTCAACGGCATTCGTGCCTTCCTGAAGAATAATCGCCTCCATGCCGGCCTGTTTGAGATAATCCTTGATGATCTCGGCCAGGGCCGGTTCGTCTTCAACAATCAGAATTCTATACGTCATCAATTGAATCCTGTAATTTGGCAGCTTGTGTAAGCGGTAATTCGATCGAGATCGCCAATCCGCCCAAGGCTGACATCCCTGCGTCAATTGTGCCGCCATGCGCGTCAACGATTGCCTTGCATATGGACAGGCCGAGACCGGAGCCGCCAAGGGCACGTGCACGTGAAGCCTCGGCGCGATAAAACCGGTCAAACAGATGTGGCATGGCGGACGCCGGTGGAGGTGAGTTTGAATCCTCGATAACAATCCTTGCCCGGTCGGACTGCTTTGACAAGACCAATCGAACGCTCCCCGGAGACGACGTATATCGCACCGCATTTGCGAGAATATTGTCGATTAGCTGGCCGATCCGAAGATGATCACACTCGGTCATGATGTCAGGTGGTATCCGGCTTTCCATTGTCAGGCCGGCATCATTCAGAATTGTCTGTGCATTCTGGACTGATTGAGAAATGATTTCAGACAGGTTTTCGGAATTGAAATTCGATCCGAACTTGCCTTCACGCGCAAAGGATAGCTGACCGATGTCCTGGACCAATGCGGAAATCCTCAGGACGGATTGGTGCAATGTGGCCAGGGTCTTGTCGTCGGGATTGCGAACACCGTCCTGGAGGGCTTCAATTTCTGCACGCAGGACGGCGAGCGGCGTCTGTAATTCATGAGATGTATCTGAAACCCACTGCCGTTCAGCTTTTTCTGCGTCCTCAAGCTGCATCGCCAACGCATTGAATTGATCAACCAGATCGCCAAATTCGTCATTGCTGGTTTTATCAAGGCGTAAATCATATTCGCCCGACGCCAGCCGGTTGGCTCCGTCCTTTAATTTGTTGACCGGTCCGACAAATTGCCTGGAAAGGAAATATGCTGCAATCGCCGATACCGCCAGTGCCAGGATGACGGCCATAGCCAGGGCCTGCAATTGATCAGTCAGGAAAATCTGACTGGATCCTCCGGCAGCATTGCGAGGCATTGCTATCGAGAGATAGCCGATCACCTCCTCCCTGCCAGCGTTATCTGCTTGTGTAATGGCACGACGGCTTGTCCTGCGATCGCCGAGCGGCGCTCCCGCTATTCGTTCTCCAGACGCATCCAGCAACGTTATGCGCTGACCCAGCTGAAGCGGATCTGGCGGTGGTCTGCGCCGGTCATTATTGGCAGGAGCTCTCGGGGGCGATCCCGGTCTTGGCAGGTTTTGTCTGATCAACTGATTCAGGCCGCGCCGGTTATTCTGCAACTGCGGCCAACCCGGATTTGCCGGATCATGCATTTGCTCCAGCGTGATGCGGACTGGTTCAAACCTGTCCAGTTCCGCTTCCAGAATATATTGCGAAAATCCCGCCTGCATTGAAATCGCGATCAGGGCAGACAGGAACAGGATGATTATACCTGATGTTGCCAGGATCGCGATAAACAGCTTCTTGCCTATGGAAAAATTCTTCCAGAACATATTGGTTAGATGAATATCAATTGTGGACGGAGAATGAAGTATCGCGTTTGGCAAATCGTACCTGTTTTAGCCGATTGATGAAATTCTCCATATTTCCTTCAACATTTCTGCCAACTTGCTGCATTTTCGATCTTTAACTCCTGAAGCGTCGGCAAACTATCGAACGATCCATTCAGGGAATAACGCAATGAACATCAACATCAGATACTCCTTATCCGCGACCGCGCTTCTCGGCATGGCGGCACTGATCCTTGAAACATCCGCTGCAAGTTTGGCGGCATCGAACTCGGTCAAGCTGACAGAAACCGGCAATCAACGCTGCATGGTGTCCAACGGAATTCCCGATCATGGCACCGGTAATTTTCCTAATCCAGGAAATCCGAATTCTATTGCTAACCAAAATATCAGGCTTTGCGTACCGCTGAACCCGGTCAAAGGAACCTCTGCAAAACCACTCCGGGGCACGGTGGGATTTGCCCTTAACGGCATCATATTGAGACCCGGCACCGCTGACTTTTATGATGCAGATAGTCCGCGCGGATTTAGTCGAGATCGTTCTTCCGGCTGGAATCTCGAAGGCCTTGGCGCCCGTGAGCAACTCGGTATGGACGCCAATAACGCTCATGTCGATCGAAGCGGCATCTACCACTACCACGGCCCGTCAAAAGCCATCATGAAGTCTGCCAAGGGCTCTTTGATCGGTTATGCCGCCGATGGGCATGAAATCCACTATGTGGGGTCGAAAATGAAATCCAGCTATCAATTGAAATCCGGCACCCGTCCGAGCGCACCCGGTGGCACCTATGATGGTACCTATAACGAAGACTGGGTCTACAAGGCCGGATCCGGCCAGCTCGACCAGTGCAATGGCGGCATGCTTGATGGCAGATATGTCTATTTCGCAACGGACTACTACCCGTTCTTTCCGCGCTGCGTGTATGGCAATATCGGCAGCGGGTTCCGCGGTGGAGAAACTGCCGGTAGTGCCCGACCAAACCGGAAAAACCGCAACCAATCTGCCGGACTGCCTGGACAAGGACGTCCCGGTGCACGTCCGCCACAGGGCCAGCGACCCCAGGCCGGTGACCGCAGGCGCAAGGGGCCGCCGCAATTTGCGGTCGCAGCCTGCACATCCAAGGCTGTCGGAAATGCCTGCTCCTTCAGCCCGCCACGGGGTGGTCAGGTGTCTGGAATGTGCCGCTCTACCCCGGCAAATATTGTCGCCTGTGTCCCGAATGGTCGTCGTCCCAGGGGATGATGGCCATTACTCCCGGTCGGCAAGGTCCTTGCCCGCATCCCTGTAGGGGCCTTGTCGGCCGATCCACCAATATCGACTATATATTATGCAAACATGAATTAGTGCCTAATAATTAATCAAATAAGTCTTCCTTGTATATTTCGATTTTGTAAAAATTCTTATTATTCAATAGCTTAATATCTTGGCATGCGTCTTGCGTTTAACTGGCAGTGCAGCTGGCACCTAGGGTTCCGGTCTTTCGTAGCTCCCGAAAGATGCTGGTCCGAGAGGTGCCGCCCCGGAGAAAATTCGGGATACACGGCGGGACAAAATCCCGGGAGACAACTGCACCGGTTTGCGCGCGCAAACCTCTCCCGGATGCGCGCTCAGACCCTTTTGTAACCGGCTAGGGCCGAACAGGGAAAGGTGAGAGCATGACCTTAAAGAAATTTACGACCGCTGCACTGGCAAGCTTCGCAATTATGGCGGCTTCCTTTGCCGGATCCACTCAGGTCGAGGCTGCAGAGAAGACCGACTTCAAGGTTTGCTGGTCGATCTATGTCGGCTGGATGCCATGGGGCTATCTGGAAACCTCGGGCATCATGGACAAATGGGCGGAGAAATATGGAATCGACGTCGAGATCGTTCAAATCAACGATTATGTCGAATCCATCAACCAATACACCGCAGGCGAGTATGATGCCTGCTCGATGACCAATATGGATGCCTTGTCCATTCCCGCTGGCGGCGGCGTGGATACGACCGCGCTCATCATTGGTGACTACTCCAACGGCAATGACGGGATTGTCTTGAAAGACGGAGCCGCGCTCGACGCCATCAAAGGCCAGAACATCAATTTGGTTGAGCTTTCGGTTTCTCACTACCTGTTGGCACGAGGCCTTGAGAGTGTCGGTCTCAGCGAAAAGGACGTGACTGTAGTCAACACATCGGATGCAGACATGATCGCGGCATATGCAACCGATGATGTGACCGCTGTTGTAACCTGGAATCCTCTACTATCGGAGATCGCAGCGACTCCGGGTTCAACGCCGGTCTTCGATTCCGCAAAGATTCCCGGTGAAATCGTCGATATCATGATGGTCAATACCGAAACACTTGCCGACAATCCGGATTTCGGCAAGGCGCTTACTGGTGCATGGTATGAAGTCATGGGCCTGATGGAAGCAGGTGATGAAGAAGCCTTGACCGCCATGGCAGAGGCCTCGGGCACAGATCTGGCCGGTTACAAGGCACAATTGGCAACGACCAAAATGTTCTACACGCCGGCAGAAGCGGCGACCTTTGCCAAATCCGCCGATCTTCCCAAGACCATGCAGTTCGTCGCTGAATTCCTGTTCGACAAGGGAATCCTGGGTGAAGGCGCGCCCAGCCCCGAATTCGTTGGCGTCGCATTCCCCGACGGTTCAGTCTATGGCGATACAAACAATGTGAAGCTGCGATTTGATACCGCCTACATGCAAATGGCTGCGGACGGAGCACTCTAAGTCACATCCCCTGTGGCCTGAAAAGGAAACTGCCGGGTGCTGTGCCCGGCAGCGTCCGTTCCCTGAAACGGAATAAGCGCCATGCGTATCATCAATCGTAAGCCCTCGCGTGTCACCTCGATCTACCTGGCGATGATCCCCTTCATCGCGGTGATCGTGACCTATGCAATTGCCAGCCATTACCGGCTTGCCGCCAATCCGGCTGACAAATTGCTGCCTTCCCTGCAAAGCATGGGGGCTTCCTTCTGGCGCATGGCGTTTGAAGCCGACAAGCGATCGGGGAACTATCTCCTATGGCTCGACACCTGGGACAGCCTGGCGCGGCTCGGCATGGGCATGGCGATTGCCACATCGCTTGCGTTGACGATCGGATTGCTTATCGGCTTCATACCGCACGTCCGTTCAACACTCGCTCCCTTTGTCGCGACATTTTCCTTGATACCACCGATTACCATATTGCCAATCCTGTTCATTGTTTTCGGCTTGGGCGAGGCAGCGAAGGTGGCGCTGATAGTGGTTGGCACGGCACCGGTCATGATCCGCTCGACCGCCCAGAACGTCATGAACATTCCCCGCGAAATGATTATCAAGGCGGAAACATTGGGCGCCAGTGTTTGGCAGATGTTGACACGTCTGGTTTTGCCGCAGACCTTGCCGGGCCTGATCAATTCAATGCGTCTGGCCCTGGTGCCGGCATGGATATTCCTAATCTCCGCCGAGGCCATCGCGTCTACTACAGGCCTTGGTTATCGCATCTTCCTGGTCCGCCGCTACCTGGCCATGGATGTTATCCTCCCCTACGTGATCTGGATAACACTGCTGGCCTTCGTCATCGACCGCTTGCTGTTGATGCTTTCGCGTCGAGCCTTTCCGTGGTCGCATATGGGCGGAGAAAGCATTTGAGCGCGCCCGACACAAAGGTACCGCCTCATGTTGTTGTCCGGAACGTCTCCAAATCCTACGGAGACATGGTCGTACTGGAACGGGTTAACCTGGAAATCGCACCCAACACATTTTGTACGATCGTCGGTGCGTCGGGATGTGGCAAGTCCACATTTCTTCGAATGCTGCTTTCGCAGGAACTGCCGACCAGCGGTGATATCCTGATCGATGGCAATCCGTTGCCACCCGAACCGACGCCGGATCGCGGTATTGTGTTTCAGCGCTATTCGGTTTTTTCGCATTTGACGGTGGAAGACAATTTGCTGCTCGCAGCGGAATTCGAGGCCGCGCCAGCGACAGGCAAGCTATTTGGATCGGCGCGTAAAAAGGCCCTGGAATCCATAGAGCCTACGCTTGAGAAGATCGGACTTTCCCCAGCGCGCAGACGATTTCCGTCGCAGCTCTCGGGCGGGATGCAGCAACGGCTTGCCATCGCGCAGGCCTTGTTGAAGAAGCCTAAGATCCTGCTTCTGGATGAACCATTTGGCGCGCTCGATCCAGGTATCCGGGCTGACATGCACGAACTGCTGGACCAGTTATGGGAAGAACTTGGCATGACTATCTTTATGGTCACGCACGATATAAACGAAGCATTCAAACTGGGGACCCGAATGCTGGTATTCGACAAGATTCGTCATGATCCGCATGCGCCCGAAAGATTTGGTGCCACCATCACCTACGACCTGCCGCTCACCCGCAATCTGAAAGATAGCGCCCCAACCGCTTCCGAGCTGTTTACTGCTCCAAAAAATCCACTTTCCGAGGATATCAAAACATGATCGATCTTTTCTCAACATTACCCGCGCGCATATCGCGCAAGGCTGGCATGGCCACGCGGTCGATGCCCAGTCATCAACATCATCCGGATTTTGACAAGCTCAACATGCGCGGCTGGAAGGCGGTGGAAAAAGAGGCTGAGCTCCCGTCTGCTGCCTGGAACAAGGAACGGCAATGGGCATTGCGGATGGGCCTGACCGGTTCGGACTCTCTCACCGACAAATCGATCCCGACCTTTGCCCGGGGTGAGTTACCGCATTATGCCGGCATCAACACATTTCTGAAAGCGCCCTATGTCGAAGACGTCACCAAGGTTGGTCTTTATGATGCTGCGATCATCGGTGTTCCGTTTGACGGCGG
>JBCCEP010000104.1:0-10824 GCA_039030215.1 Pseudomonadota bacterium | reverse complement strand
CGAACCACTCGGGGTGACCGAACTCAAGGGTGCAGGTCCCCACAAGACATATTTCCTTCGTGAGAAAATCGACGCGGATCAAAAATCATAATCTCAAAAAAAGCGGATTGTGCAGGCAACCGAATTGGGTAAATGTTCCGTGCTTTTGTTCGAGAAGATATGAACTTCTCGCTTTCTGAATTGGTTCAAGTTTCGGAGCTGTGCTGATGAGAATTGGTTTTATTGGATTGGGAAATGTCGGCGGCAAGCTTTCCGGCTCCCTGTTGCGAAACAAGATTGACCTGACTGTGCACGACCTGAATGCCGACAATGTCCAGGCGATGGTTGAACTTGGAGCCAAGTCTGCTGAAAGCACCCGGCAATTGATGCGCGACTGCGATATCGTCATAACCTGTCTTCCCTCGCCGGCGGCCAGCGACGCCGTGATGCAGGAAATGTTGCCGGAGGTGACAAGCGGCAAGATCTGGATGGAAATGTCCACAACAGATGCCAATGAGGTGAAGCGTCTCGGATCGATGGTGATGGAGCGCGGCGGCAAGGCGGCGGATTGCCCCGTATCGGGCGGCTGCCACAGAGCAGCGACAGGCAACATCTCGATATTTGCTGGTTGCGACCGGCAAACCTTTGATGAAATCGCTCCGCTGTTGAAGACAATGGGCCGACGAATTCTGCACACCGGCGAGCTTGGGTCTGCGTCCATTTTGAAGGTCGTTACAAACTATCTGGCGACGGCAAATCTCGTTTCCTGCTGTGAAGCCCTGGTTACTGCGAAGGCTGCTGGCATGGATTTGAAAACCACCTATGAAGCAATCAGGATTTCGTCGGGCACATCCTTTGTTCATGAGACTGAAAGCCAGGTAATCCTGAATGGATCACGCGATATTTCATTCACAATGGACCTGGTTGCCAAGGATATTGGCCTGTTCCAGGATATTGCCGATCAGGCAAATGTGCCGCTTGAGCTCTCACCTCTCTTGAATGAGATCTTTCAGGACGGGCAAGAGCGGTATGGACCGCGCGAACTGTCTCCAAACATCATCAAGCGATTGGAAGATGTCACGGGCCTGGATATTCGCGCTCCGGGATTTCCGGCGGAGATGGTTGATGATGAGCCTGAAGAAGCAGGCTTCGAGATTGAGACCCAAGTGCGAAATTAGTTGGACGATATCGACTTCAGCGAAAACAACCGTAAGAGACCCGGTTCCATTATTAATCTGTATTTGCTTGGACGCATCTATATGAAAATGCGCAAATAGGTTACGTCTCATCCATGAACGACCCCTATTCGCTGATAATTGTCTTCTTTACATTTCTTTTGGGTGGCATCGTCAAGGGCGCAGTTGGCCTGGGCATGGCGACCGTCACTCTGGCAATATTGGCAGTTGCGCTTGATCTACAGACGGCAATGGCATTGCTGTTGATTCCGACATTTGCGACGAATGTCTGGCAGGCACTGATTGGCGGGAAGTTTTTGGAGTTGCTGCGCAGGATCTGGCCATTCCTGATGATGGCAGGCGGTTTTGTCTGGCTGGGTGGACAGGCGCTGGTCAGCGTCAATCTCTCCCTGCTCTCTGCACTGCTGGGCTGCATCCTTGTGTTTTATGCCATCGTCAGCCTATTCGGCTTCAAGATTGTTCTGGAACCGCCAAGCGAGACACGCGTGGGTCTTCTCATCGGTTCCATAAATGGTATCCTGACCGGAATGACCGGGTCTCTGATTTTTCCTGGCATCATGTATTTACAGGCGCTTGGCCTGACAAAAGACTTGCTGGTTCAGGCGATGGGAATGCTGTTTACGGTGTCGACGGCGGCGCTGGCGGTCATTCTTGGCAGCAACAAGCTGCTGTCAATGGATTTGGGTTTGATTTCGCTGGCAGGACTGGTTCCGGCAATAATCGGGATGGTTATCGGACAAAGCATCCGTAATCTGTTGTCGGAACAGCAATTTCGCCGGATATTCTTTGTTGCGCTGTTGGTTTTGGGCGCATACATCATTTTCGGCGCAGCGAGAGAGTTGAGTTGAACCATCGATCGCATTTGCGAAGCCAGCGGGAGGAAAAGCCGTCAAAAAAGATCATGCACATTTTCTGTTGTTAAATGTCGGGCATTTCCTCGACCATCTGTTCATGTTGATTTTTGCAACTGTCGCCGCACTTGCACTACATCGTGAATGGGGGGTTGGCTATGCCGAACTGCTGGCCTATGCCACGCCGGGCTTTTTTGCGTTCGGATTGTTCGCGCTGCCGGCAGGTTGGCTGGCCGACAAATGGAGCCGCGACGGCATGATGGTGGTTTTCTTTGCGGGTGTTGGTATTTCATCTGTGCTTACCGGGTTTTCCCAGACACCCCTGCAAATCGGCATTGGCTTGTTTGCAATTGGTATTTTTGCTGCCATCTATCATCCGGTTGGATTGGCAATCGTAACCATGAAATGGCGCAACACCGGCATGCGAATTGCGGTCAATGGTGTATGGGGCAATCTTGGTGTCGCCTGTGCAGCGGTGGTGACCGGCTATCTGATTGATCATGGCGGCTGGCGACTTGCATTTATTCTGCCGGGCATTTTTTCCATTGTATTGGCAGGTGTTTACTTCTGGTTGATGCGCGATGAGATTTATGTCGAGCGTCAGGAAGTTGCCAAGACAAAGCAACCAGAAAAATCCGAAATTTCGTTGTCGCACAGATCGTTGCTGTTTCGGGTCTCGATGATTGTTTTCATTACGACGGCAGTATCGTCGGTAATATTCCAGTCCACGACCTTTGCCCTTCCGAAGATTTTTGACGAAAGAATGCAGGGTCTGGCATCAGAACTTGTCCTTTGGCTGGATGGCAGTGAAAGTTCAGTCCAGCAATACACGGCCACAATGATTGGTTCGCTTGCGTTTATTGTATTTGCCGTTGCATCCATGGCGCAGATCGTGGTCGGCAGCTTGCTGGATCGATACGGGCCGCGGCTGGTATTCATGACATTGGCGGTCATGCAGCTTGTGTTCTTTTCGTTAATGCCGGGATTGGAAGGAGCAACAGCGTTTGCCGTCTCCCTGGGCTTCATGCTTGGGGCTTTCGGACAGATCCCAATCAATGACTTCATGATCGGGAAGATGGCAAGGGGCGACATACGGGCTCGGATTTACGGTATCCGGTATGTCGTTGCATTTTCAGTGCTGGCAATAACACTGCCGCTGATCGCAGTTGTTTATGATCGCTGGGGATTTGACATGTTGTTTCGTATTCTGGCCGGCGCAGCGTTTGTAATTCTTATTGCCGTAGCCTTGTTGCCGCGCAAATTGCCCGAACCAACCCGGGAAGGTCTTGCTGTTACCTAGACTGTCCCCAGGATCAGGCAAGTTGGTGTTTTTGAACATGCCGGCAACGTTGAACGGAGAACCATGTTGAGTCGACGGACAATCCCGAAAGACCTTGCCGGCATCCTTTTCGACAAGGACGGCACGCTGGTTGACTATGACAAGACCTGGTATCCACTCAATCTCGAGGCGGCGCGCATTGCCGGATCAGGCGATTCTGACCTGCAACAAAAAATCCTGATTGCCTGTGGCAGTGACCCGGAGACCGGCAAAACCTTGGCGGATAGCGTATTTGCCGCTGCCAGCACGAAAGAGATTGCCGAGCATATGATTTCCATTGGCAGCGATTTCGGGAAGCAGGAACTTACAATGGCTCTCGACCGGCTTTACAGCGAGGGCGCCAGAAATTCAGTTTCGACTTGTGATTTGCAGATACTTATGGAGAGCCTGAGGGCACAAGGCTACCAGCTCGGAATTGCCAGCAGCGATAACGAAAACTCCATCAGTACGACCGTCAAAGTGCATGAAATTGACGAACATATCGAATTCATTGCCGGATATGACAGCGGGCATGGGATAAAGCCAGGTCCCGGGATGGTTCACGGATTTTGCTCAAAGATCGGCTGCTCTCCCTCTCAGGTGATCGTAGTGGGTGACAATCGCCATGACATCGAAATGGGCCGCAGCGCCGAGGCGGGGGCGACCATTGGCGTGCTGAGTGGTACCGGTAGCAAGGAAACACTTGGCAATTATGCTGACTTTATCCTTGAAAGTGTTTCCGAGTTGCCTGGGTTGCTGACAGCATAGATTTTCCGCGATTCTTTCTATCGCCGGTTTTGCAGTCTGCGCCGGCAGCAAACCGGACGAAGTACTTCCATGAAATGTATTGTAAATAAATCAAAATGCATCATAATTGATATTCAATTCTGATGTAAATAAATCAATATTTTGAAATAGTGAAACGCAGACCGACCATTAAAGATGTTGCAGAAGCTGCCGGTGTTGGAACCGCGACGGTAGACCGGGTGTTACACGGGCGCAATTTGGTCCGGCCGGAAACCGCTCAGAAAATTTCTGATGCAGCCTTCAAGGTCGGATATCATGCAGCCAATCTAATATCACAGAAATTACAGTCAGATTTGCCCACGGTCACGTTCGGAGTATTGCTCCGGAAGAAGGATCACGCATTTTACCAGCACTTCGCACAGGAAATCGAGCAGGCATTGCATGCGAATTGTCATGTACGAGCTCGTGTGGAAATCGACTATACCGATTCGCAGACTGCTCTTGAATTTGCGCAAAGGTTGTCGGCTATGGAAGGGCGTGTCGATGTTGTTGCGGCGGTTGCGATTGAGAATCAGAAAGTCACGGATGCGGTCGCGAGGCTCAGGTCGGCCGGAATACCAACTTTTGCCCTTCTGTCGGACTTTTCCCAAAAGGAAAGATGCAGCTATGTGGGTACAAACAACACGAAATTTGGCCGCACGGCGGCCTGGTTGCTTTCAAAGCTGGTGAATGAGGACGACAAGATTGCGCTGTTCACCGGTGGGCACCGATGGCGCGGGCATGAATTGCGTGAGACCGGTTTCCGGGAGTTTATTCGCGATAACGGGCCCAGGCTCCAGATCCTCGATACCATCATAAATCTGGAAACGAATTCCCTGACCTATGAAGAAACGATCGATCTCTTGTCGCGCCATCCGGACCTTTCGGGAATTTACATTGCCGGCGGAGGAATGGAAGGTGCCATCGAGGCGCTGCGGGAGTTGAGGCAACCAGGAGAAGTGTCCCTGGTGGTGAATGAACTCACATCGATCTCGCGTCAGGCGCTCTACGATGGCTATGTGAATATGGTGCTTAGCACGCCATTACCGGAACTATGCAGGGAACTGGCCAAGCTGATGACGTCTTCGGTGCTTGATGGCGCTGACGTCGCGCAGAATCATGTGGTCATGAACCCGGTCGTGACCCTGCCGGAATCAATTTAGTTTGATCTAATTACATCATCAAACAATCCGACATTACATCATAAATGATGGATGTGAGGATTTTTGCATATTGACGGCGTAACAGTGCAGGAACAAAATTACCAAGGTTTGTGTCCGCTTAGCAGTACTACTACTACTAATCGCCCGGGCTTGCACTTCCGGAACATCTCAAAAAAGTCTTGACGAGAAGCGTTCGTCGTTTTCTTGATTCATATGTCGAATATGCAAGGACGCTTTCTGCAGTGTTCCCTTGATATTTCTTGATATGGAAAATCGTGATCAACCGATCAAGAAATGTGCCAACAATTGAGAGAAACCAAATGACAGTTCGGCTTGGAGTACTCGGCGCGGGCCGCATAGGGCAAGTCCATGCGAAAGCCATCAGCCATGTTCGTGGAGCGGAACTTTTGGCGATCTCCGACCCGATAGAGGCTTCGGCTGAAGTAGTAAGCAAGGAATATGGGTGCGACATTCGCAGCATTGACCAGATTGAAAACTCAGACGATGTCGATGCAGTCGTGATTTGTACACCGACAGACACCCATGCAGACCTGATCGAAAAGTTTTGCCGGGCTGGCAAATCAGTATTCTGCGAGAAACCGATTGATCTGGACATTGAGAGGGTACGAGCATGCCTTCGCGTGGTTGATGAAACCGACAGCTCGCTGATGGTCGGATTTCAAAGGCGATATGATCCTGATTTCCTGGCGCTTAAGAACACGATTGAAGCCGGACGGATCGGGAAGGTGGAAATGATTGCCTTAACCAGCCGCGATCCAGCTCCGCCACCTCTCGAATACATTGCCAGATCCGGTGGAATATTCCGGGACATGATGGTCCATGATTTTGATGTCGCGCGCTGGCTGCTTGATGAGGAAGTCGATAGCATACAGGCGGCAGCGAGCGTGCTGGTTGATGAAAAGATAGGGGAAGCCGGTGACTTCGACAGTGCCAATGTGATCTTGAAGACCGCATCAGGCAAACAGTGCACGATCAACAATAGCAGGCGGGCCGGTTATGGATATGACCAGAGAATTGAAGTGCACGGTTCGCTGGGTGCGGTTTCTGCCAAGAATTTTCACGAAACCAATATCGAGCTTGCCGACGGTTCCGGTTATCACAAAGCCCCCTTGCAGGATTTTTTCATGACCCGGTATGCGACAGCATATGCCAATGAAATCGAAGCGTTTGTGCAGGCGCTTGAAGATGGTGTTGAACCGCCAACGACCGGACAAGACGGGCTGATGTCGCTCGCATTGGCGGAAGCGGCGTTGCTGTCCGTCGAACAGGATCGGACCGTAAAAATGAACGAAATTCTGGGCTGAATATTTCCATGGAACGCGAGCTGGACCTAATTACGATCGGCCGGTCTTCTGTTGACCTCTATGGTTCACAGGTAGGCGGGCGATGGGAGGATATGGGTGGTTTTGAAAAATATATAGGTGGTTCTCCCACCACTATGGCCGCCGGTACTGCCCGGCTGGGCCTGAAGTCCGCGCTGATTACCCGCGTTGGTGATGAACATATGGGAAGGTTTATCCGCGAAGAACTGATCCGTGAAGGCGTTGATGTGACTGGCGTCAAAACCGATCCAGAGCGGCTCACTGCGCTGGTGATCCTGGGTATTCGTGACGAGGACAGCTTTCCCCTGATCTTCTACCGTGAAAATTGTGCCGACATGGCCTTGTGCGAAGATGACATTGATCCGGAATTCATCGGCAGTGCACGAGCGGTTGTCGTGACCGGGACGCATCTCAGCAATCCGCGAACCGAAGCCGCAGTCCTCAAGGCCTTGAGGCTGGCGCGTGAAGGCGGTGGTCAGACGGCGCTTGATATCGATTACCGGCCCAATCTGTGGGGATTGTCAGGTCACGGCGATGGCGAAAACCGCTTTATTGCTTCGGGCGAAGTAACGAAGAAGCTGCAATCGACCCTGCATCATTTTGACCTGATTGTCGGCACCGAAGAAGAGTTTCACATTGCCGGTGGCACGACCGACACGATCAAGGCGCTTGAGGCTGTTCGCGCTGTAACTGACGCAACACTTGTGTGCAAACGTGGACCGATGGGTGCTGTAGCGTTTTCCGGCGCCATCCCCTCCAGCCTTGATGATGGCGAGACCGGGCCGGGCTTTCCAATCGAAGTTTTCAACGTGCTCGGAGCAGGAGACGGCTTCATGTCGGGCCTGCTCAAGGGTTGGCTGGATGGAGAGGAATGGCCGGTTGCGCTTACCTATGCGAATGCCTGTGGCGCGTTTGCAGTAAGCCGGCATGGATGTGCACCTGCTTATCCGAGCTGGACAGAGTTGCAGTATTTTCTTGAGCGTGGCGTGAAATATCCCGCACTACGCAAGGACAAGGATCTTGAACAAATCCACTGGTCGACCAACCGGCGGAATGATTGGCCGAGCTTGAAGGTGTTTGCTTTTGATCATCGAATGCAGTTGGAGGATATCGCCATGGAGGCGGGCGCTTCTCCCGAAAAAATTGGTCAATTCAAGCAATTATGCCTTCAGGCTGCACTTAACGTAGCCGATGGTGATACTGGATATGGCATCCTTTGTGACGGAAGGATAGGTCGTGATGTCCTGTACAAGGCGGCAGGGCAGGGGATATGGATTGGCCGTCCGGCAGAATTACCTGGATCGAGGCCACTGGAATTTGAAGCCGAAATTGGTGCTGACTGCGGTGGGCTGAACGAGTGGCCGCTGGAGCATGTCGTTAAGGTGCTTTGTTTCTATCACCCGGATGATACTCCAGAGATGAAAAGCCGGCAGGAGGAGAAACTCCTGCAATTATTTGCCGCAGCGCGTCGCAACCGGCTCGAATTTCTGCTCGAAATCATCCCGTCCAAGGTTGGCGCTGTAGATGACGGGACCAGCGCTGCCGTCATTCAGCGGATTTATGACATCGGAATCTATCCGGATTGGTGGAAGCTGGAACCGTTTGCCACCAGTAAAGCCTGGGAAAATGTGTGCGATACGATCAACATGAACGATCCTTATATACGCGGCATTGTGGTGCTTGGTCTGGATTCGCCGATGGAGAAATTGCAAGAGAGCTTCAAATTGGCCGCAGGGCATGAACTCGTCAAAGGATTTGCTGTTGGGCGCACCATTTTTGGGGAATCTGCCCGGCAGTGGATGGCGGGCAAGATTTCCGATGATGAGGCGGTAAACCAGATGGCAGCAAATTTTCGAAACCTGTGCAGCATCTGGGATGGAGCACGGCAGGAGAGCTGATTTTTCGCGGTGTGATGAATCGCACAACATCTAGACGGGTCCGAACCAATATCAATTGGGTGAAAGGAGCTGGGAATTAACCCTAAGGAGACCCAAGATGAGTAGCGAACGTTATGAGTCCGAATATCTTGTTGAACATGCCAGATCGTTGACGCAGGCCGACATCAGAATTGCGTTCCTGATGACACTGCTTGGCATTGTCGTGGTCAATTTACTCGGTTAGTCAGCAACTTTGCCAATCCAAACAGAAATTGACGACCAGGCACCTGCGCGGGTGGCAGTCGAAATCACCTGACGCCGCCATAGGTAACGCCTGACAATTCCGACATGTCCTTTTTCCAGGTTGTCAGATCATCCACATTAAATTTGGAGAGATGATCGTGGCCGCATGCGCGCGCCATTACCTGCATTAGTTCCACCGAGGCTTCGAAGAAGTTCTTCAGCCGGCTTGCCGATTTCTCAACAACAAGACGATTGACCAGGTGCGGCTTCTGCGTGGCGATGCCGACCGGGCAGAAATTCGTGTGGCAGGCGCGCATGGCAATGCATCCGATTGCCTGCATGGCGGAATTTGATACCGCGACAGCATCTGCACCCAGTGCAAGCGCCTTGACGAAATCTGCCGGTTTGCGAAGCCCGCCGGTTATCACAAGGGTGACGTCACTTCGTCCGTTGTTATCCAGATGTCTGCGGGCGCGGGCAAGTGCCGGAATTGTCGGTACCGAAATATTGTCGCGGAATATGATTGGCGCTGCGCCCGTTCCGCCTCCGCGACCATCGAGGATAATGTAGTCAACTCCGACATCCAATGCGGCATCAATATCCTTTTCGACATGTTGAGCCGAAAGCTTGTATCCGATCGGGATGCCGCCAGTCCGGTCTCTTACTTCATCTGCAAATTCCTTGATGTGGCTTGGATGGGTCCAATCGGGAAAACGCGGGGGTGAAATGGCGGGTTCGCCCTCGTCCAGGTTTCTGACTTCGGCAATTTTTCCTTTCACTTTCTCCCCCGGCAGATGTCCGCCGGTGCCAGTCTTTGCGCCTTGACCGCCCTTGAAATGAAAGGCCTGAACCTTAGCCAGTTTCTCCCAATCGAAGCCGAACCTTCCGGACGCCAGTTCATAGAAATAGCGTGAGTTTTCAGCCTGCTCCTCAGGGAGCATGCCACCTTCGCCGGAGCAAATTCCTGTACCGGCAAGTTCCGCACCGCGGGCCAGGGCGGTTTTTGCTGGTTCTGAAAGCGCGCCAAAACTCATATCCGAAACAAAGAGTGGAATTTTCAACCGCAATGGTTTTTGGGCATTGGGACCGATCACGGTTTCAGTGCCCACTTCCTCATCATCCAGCATAGGCGGTTTGTGCAGCTGGGCGGTGAGGATTTGTATGTCATCCCAATCCGGCAACTCGGTTCTCGAAACGCCCATGGCTGCGACCTGGCCATGATGGCCGGTCTTGGTCAGGCCGTCGCGTGCGTAACTTTGGATGAGACCGTTATGCGGCTCTTCGGGTGTTCCATGAGAGGTATCCGCATATTGACCGAGATATGCCTTGCGATTGAAGGGTTGCGGATTATCGAGTGCCCATTGATTGATTTCGTCCGCATCCACAAGAATATCATCGCCTTCGACCCAGGATGAAAATTTACGCAGGACTTCGGAATTTGCGTATTCGGAAACGCCGCTATCCAATCGGTAATCCCAGTTGTGCACGCCGCAAATCAGATTGTTTCCACGAACAAATCCATCTGCCATCAACGCGCCGCGATGCAGGCATCTGCCATAAAAGACCGAAATATCGTCATCAAAACGTACAATTACGAGGTCTACTTCGCCGACCAGCGCATGTTGGGGTTTGCGATCCTCCAGTGCCGCTGAATCTGCGATCTTGATCTTATTCATCAATTTTTCCTTGTTGGCTGATCAGAATTGTCAGGTTTCTAGCTTTATCTCGTGAAGCTTGAGTTCAATGTTTCGGACTTCAGGGCGAACTCCCAGCTTGGCAACGATTACTGAACATCGTCTGGTTCCGGGTGCTACACCAAATCCACCTCTGCACGAGATGCAGGACTTCTTCCAATTCGCGGTGGGGCAGAAGCCCCGCCTCGAATGTCAATTACATACTCTCAATCTAGAACTGCCGGGCAAGGTGGGTTTTCGGGCCGTTTGTACAAAAGCATAGTTTTAATCCACGAGCCAAGCTGCAAACTTTTCTGTGAAGCAGGATGCCAATACCAGACAGGTTTCGATCCGATCACGGACATCGAAAGGATTCAGCTTCTGCACGGCTGAAT
>JBCCEP010000103.1:0-10918 GCA_039030215.1 Pseudomonadota bacterium | reverse complement strand
CGCCGGTATCTCGGTATTCCGATGGGATATCAACATCAGGGAATCAACGGTATTGGGCCTGGTTGGTGCCGGCGGCATCGGCTTGCAGCTTGATGCATCGATCTCGACCTTGGCCTGGACGCAGGTATCCCTGATCCTGCTTGTAATATTGGCAACGGTGATTGTCAGCGAATGGGTTTCGGCCAAAGTCCGGCATGCCATAATTTAGTGGTCTGAGAAAGAGAACTGAATTTCTGATCAGTCGGTGAATCAGCTCCGTTTAGAAGCTATCGAACAATGAACAGCGAGACCTTCGAATGGGTAGCAATCTTGCTGCTGTTGGAGGGCCAAAAATGGTCACTGAACCTGGGCTCATGGGAAGCCATTACCACCAGATCTACTCCGGTCTCCTCGATTGCACGTATCAAAACATCGTCGATATCTAGAACGATATCATGGGCGATGAACGAATGAGAAGAAGCCGAGATGCCGTGTATCGTTGCCTGTTTGTCTGCAAATGCGCCTAGCTTGCGTTCGAATTCTTCCGGATTCTTTGCAACTTCACTGGGCTGATCAATGGTCACGCCAACATAACAAAGCCCGCACTTGAAGTGCAGGGCAAGATCGGCAGCAATCGTAAGTGACTTTTCCAATTGGTCCAGATGATTCAGATCAACCGGTACCATGATTTTTTTGTACATTTTTTTCTCCGTCAGTCGGCAGGTCACTTGAATGACCTCATCCAGATATATCAAGAACCTGGTACTCAACATGAACAATTTTCTTGGTTGTCTTTGAACTGGTGCTCGAAACTGTCTGGTCAAGAGTTCTGCTGAACAGCAACCGAATACGCTGCCACAAGGCCCATGCCGTCTCCGCGGCGAAGTAGCTTGAGCCTGAGATGCACCAATTGCATCTCACCAAATAAAATGAAATTCGCAAATCTCATCGTGTGACAAAATTTCAATACAAACATACACTTAATTGTGGAACAGATCGCCAGGTCTGGTAAATGAAATCGGACCTCCAAGACAAGAGAATTGAAATATTGCCATGGGAAAACCGCTTACAAAAAAAGAGCTGATCAAGGTGGCGACAGCAGTCAATAATGGCGCCAGAATTAATGCCAGTCTCGTAAAGCCATTCGTCGATTTCAAGTTTGAAGAATCTTCTGCGCTGAGCCGTTTCATGCTGAAGAGCGCTGCCGCGATCTCCTTTTTCTTTGCTTCCGTCCTGGTGATTTTTCCGGAGGTCAGGGAATATCTGATCAGTGTGTTGCCAAGCTATTTTGAATTGTCAGACCGGTTTCGAAATTCGCTCGATTTTATCTGGGGACTGGTGGGCAGTCCGGTCAAAAAAAATCACCTGATGTACCACCTTCCGAACATCATCATTTTTGCATTTGGTGCGGCTGGCGTTCGGCAATTGTGGCGCAAGCTAAATAAGAATCACTGGAAGGATCAAGTCCTGAAGGCACAAGAGAAACTGAAAACCATGGCTGGGGAAGGAACCGGAAGATTCAATTTTCCGAAGGGATTTTCCTTGTTGTTTGTCGGCGAGGGAGACCAGATCGCACGAAGCCTTACAATCGATGACCCTGATCTGGGTATTACCATTGCTTCCCAAAAGCAACCCTATACCGATCTATGGGGCAAGTACGAAACAGGCGAAGGGGAAGAGGGATTCAGCCGGGTGCTCGAACAAGTCAATGCCATTGATGCCGGAGAGTATGTCTTGTTCCCGATTATCTATGAGCATCTGTTTTTACCGGGGCCAGGAGATTATGACGTGGCGCCGCATCGCATAGATATCGCAGTAAGCAGAATTAGAGATTTTGAAATTCAAAATGGCTGGGACAAAAAGCCAATAATCATTGTTGGAGACAAGGAGCAGAAAAGCAGCTTTGTTACAGCGTCCAGAACCGGCCCCATTGCTTCTGAAAATGTTGAGATCAGTTTACGAACAATCGCAGACAAGTATGACAATATCACCATTCTGGATTCGACCGAGGCCACACTCAGGAAAATCATCGAAATTGCCGATGGCAGGCAGATATTGTTCAGGTCCTCAGATCAGGGAGTCGGAAGATATAGCGAAGAATTCTATCACCGACTTTCATTGCTTGATTACCACCCCTCCAGAGACGATACGCTGACCATAGGCTATGATATTTCGGATTTGGAAACCGAGCATCAGGTGGTTTCACAGAAACAGTCAGCGTTCTTGCCGGTTATACTTTCCCGCGATGTATTTGACGGATTGATAAAGAGTCACCTGCATGAGAAGCCGTATATCTTTGTTCCCCATTTGATAAAACAGGAGCTCAAGGAACTGGTGGAAATGCAATAGAGATGATTGCCGGCAATTTTTCTGATGGATCAGGTTTTCGGCAATCGGATCAATTCTGCCATTTACCAGGGAATCGGCTTGCCGTTGGCATCAATAAAGCTACCTGTTTCTGCAGGGGTCAGGTGTTCCAACACGCCCAATATATTACTTGCCGCTTCCTCAGGCGTGACAGAAGGATGGTTCCGGTAATTGCTTGTCAGGCTGGTCGCAACTGTACCCGGATGCAAGGCCACACAGACCAGCTGCTTGTGGCTCCTGGCGAGTTCAATCGCACTGGTATGGATCAACTGGTTGAGGGCCGCCTTGGAAGCACGATAGGCGTACCAGCCACCGAGCCGGTTATCACTGATGGACCCAACCCGGGCAGACAGAGCAGCGAACACTGCAGGGTGGTCTTTCGGGATGAAAGGTATCAAATGCTTCAACAATAATGCCGGTCCGGCAGCATTGAGAGCGAATTGTTGTGACAGCGCATTTGGATCGAGCGCCTTCAAGGTTTTCTCCGGCTGATAATTTTCGATCACCAAGGCGCCCGTAGTAACGACCATCAGCTCGAATTGTCCGTCGAGGCCGCCGATGACCCGCTTTATGCTTTCTTCATTGGTGATATCCAGGCCGTCTATGCTGCGCGACAAGGTCATGACCTCATGACCACGCGCAATCAGCTCTTCCGATATTGCCCTGCCGATGCCGCCGCTGGCGCCGACTACCAGCGCTCGTCGTCTGATGTTTTCCATTATCGCGCCAACACCTCAGTTCAGCAACAGTATTGAGCCGTTGAGCAGAGTGGCAAATGATACCCAAGCCGCATAAGGCACAAACAGCCAAGCCGCGAGACGATCGCGTGGCCAGGTTACGACAATGAAGGTCAGTATGGTCACCAACAACAAGACAATCACGACAAGGGCAATGCCAATTTGCTGGGCACTAAAAAAAATCGGCGACCAGGCAAAATTCAGTGCGAGTTGAGCGCCCCATATTTTCATGGCGGTACCTGAAGGATCGCGCTGCCATAGACGCCAACCGGCAACTGCGATCAGGAGATAGATTACCGTCCATACCGGGCCGAATATCCAATTCGGAGGGTTGAAGGACGGCTTGGCAAGCTCTGCATACCAGCTGCCCGGCGCGGTCATGGTGCCGATCATTATTCCGCCACCCAGTACCAAAACTACAAATACAATAAGTGATTTCATGCCGGGTTTGACCAACTCAGCGCGGTTTTACGAAGGAAGGGTCAGGTTCGCCCTTCAGGCATGCAACGATCCATGGGAAGCTATCGGTGACGTAATAGCCATAGCTGCCATTCACCGTCATACCATTACATTCATCAAGATCGCCGGCGTCGGTAAACTCATAGTCGGAGCGATAAAGGCCGTTATAGGTTCCTCCCGGATTGCCGTCGCCTTCAGGCCGCGATCCCTTCTTCAAGGTGTAGCCGGATTTGACTTTGCGTACCTTGCCGTCTGCATCCTTAAAATAGGTTCCGAAGACCGGAAACCCATCTGCAGCAAAACCAATTACCGGTGAACCATCCGGTCCCGGATTGTCGTCGAAGAGCGCGTCCGGATTGCCATGATAATGATAGCGTCCGTCCGGCTGGGTATGGGCGTGGTGATCGTCTTCTGCAAATGTGGCAAATTCCGACATCGGGTCCAGCAGCCAGGGGTCGCTTGCGCGGCAGCCGGCAAGAACATTTCCGTTTGAGTCCGCCTGTGGGCTGGTTGGCCGGTAACAACCGGCAGATTGAATATCGACAACCGCCCCATTAAGCAGGATGGCATCAAAATTCGTTTGTTCGATCTCACGGATGGAACCTGTTGCTTGTGGATTGCGGGCAATCTTGAATGTGTGCCCGACAGCAGCCACTTTTGAGGCAAAATCACGTCGCGAACCGCCCCCTACATCATGATTTGGAATTCCATTTGACTGGATCGTGCAATTGTCCTCGCCAACCATAATAATAACCGCGCCCGCAAGTAATCTGTTTTGTTGGAGATCTGTTATCTCAGAGACATAAATATTTGCATGATCGGCGCAGTCCGGAGAAGTGTTCGTCAAAATCTTGTTAGTTATGTCGATGCGATCAGGACTGGAATCGGCTGCCTTTTCCACTTGCGTAGCATCTTGAGCGAAGGAAGTTATCGTGAATAGGGCACTCACGGTAACGGCTATCCCAAAAATGAACGTGTTTCGCATTTCTTCCTCCCACCTGTCAGTTCGCCCGGTTTTGACAGCCAATACAGCAGTCTTTTTAGCTAGTGCAGTAAAGGCAATATGTCCATGCAGGGAGCATTAACAGGAGCTGGATTTACTACAGAAAGCCTATTTTCCGAATGCGCGGCTGGATATCTGGATTGAGTTGTTTGCCGGATCCTTGGCATTTGCGAAGAAATACCCGTCGGCTTTGTGCACCTTGCCAAACACCAATCCCTCAGGTGCCGTCTTTTTACTAAATTCATGGACATTCTCGACATCAAAGACGAGCTTTACCAAAGACTGGCCTTCCTTCTGGCCTTTCGATGCCGGATGCAGGAGCAGTGTCATGCCTTCTCCGTTTTGGTGAAGTTCAATAATGCGATCTCCGTCTTTCTGTATTTTGCTGAAACCGAAGTGTTTGCCATAGAACTCGACCATTTCATCCATCTTTCTTGTGTAGATGATCAAGCGCCTCAAGGGTACAGACATATTCCGCTCCAAAAACCGAACTCCGGATGTTGATTTATAGCCTTTAATTGTCCGTCGGCAGCTACATTTTGTGCGCTTTTGCTTGTGCCGGAGATTTTCAATGATAATGGAACGTGCATTATTCAAACAGATTACCCCGGAGCCTAATGCGGAGTGATATCCAATGGCTGAGATTGTTTCTTCAGAAGATGTGAGTGCGCAAGCAAAGCGATTGCGCGACTGGCCGGATCTGATCTACCTCCTGCATGAATGGGAAACACTTTACCGGCAGGGATCAACCGGCGGCAGCAAGATCATCCGGGGACATCGGAGACGGGTCCGTGACACGCTGTCGAACATTGTCGACAGCAATCCGGAAGTATCCTTTCGAACCGCAGTGGAACTTCCGGTTACAGCGCATCTTCCGAGAGCTCTTGATCTCGGCGCACGTAATGCGCTGGCCGGCATGAGCAATGCACTGGGCCGGGTCACACATTTGCTGACATGGGAATATGGTTATTCACGTGTGCCCAAAGCGCTTGTCCAGAAATACGGCTATTGCGAAATTCTCGGACCGGCAGGGCCTGTGAAATCCGATCGAATGATCCTGGGATTCGTACTGTTTGCGCCGAATACGACCTATCCCCAGCACTCCCACTCCGATATTGAAGAAAGCTATATTTCGCTTGCTGGTGCCTGGTCTGAAAACGATCTGGCGGTCTATGCGCCGGGTTCGTTAATCCTGAACAAACCAGGCGAAGAGCACCGCATAACTACCGGGCAAACTGACCCGTGTCTGTTGGCATATGCCTGGATAGGCCCGCATGATCGTCTTTCGATGCCAGGCATGAAATTCTCCAGGAGCCGGAAACGAACCGAACATGGTATTTGAGCGGTTGAACCAGAGCTGCAGCGCCTTCTTTGTCGGACCAGCGTTGTCGGAGTTTCAAGCCATAAATTTGCGAATCGAGAGCTGGATTTTCGTTTGTAACAATCCCACCTCTTCCATTTTGGTTGAGTATGGGGAACAATCGAAAGCTGCCATGCGCTTGCACTAATTTACAACAACAATGCTGAACGTGTTCGGATCGTCGGCCCCGTCTGTACCTAAAAAACAAATGGAACCCCAAGATGAAGCAATCAATTCAATCGATCTACTTAGTTGTTGCAGTCTTTATTGTAATGATCGTATCGATTTCGACACTTCAAGCCCAGGAAAACGACCCCCTCCCTTCGTGGAATGAAGGTGAAGCTAAGTTGAGCATTATCGACTTTGTCACCGCGGTCACGACCGAGGGTGGCGAGGATTATGTTGCACCGGCGGACCGTATCGCGACATTCGACAATGACGGCAATCTGTGGGGCGAACAGCCACTATATGTGCAGCTGGTTTTTGCGCTGGATCGCGTAAAAGAGATGGCGCCTGATCATCCTGAATGGAAGGATACCGAACCATTCAAGTCTGTTCTGGCTGGCGATATCGAGGGGGTCGCCGCCACCGGCAAGGAGGGTCTCGCGAAGATCCTGGCCGCAACGCATACCGGAATGACGAGTGAGGAATTCACAAGAATTGCCAAGGAGTGGATCGAAACCGCCAAACATCCGGAATTGGACAAACCGTATACTTCACTGATCTATCAGCCGATGCTGGAAGTCATCGAATATCTTCGAGCCAATGATTTCAAGGTGTTCATCGTTTCGGGCGGCGGTATTGAGTTCATGCGCCCCTGGACCGAAGAGATTTACGGAATACCTCCGGAATTCGTTGTCGGTTCCTCAATCAAGACCGAATATATGGTCAAGGATGGTGAGCCGGTAATCATGCGTCTGGCCGAGATCGACCTTGTTGATGACAAGGCTGGCAAGCCGATTGGCATTCATCGATATATCGGTAAACGCCCGATTGCCGCCTTCGGCAATTCTGATGGTGATTTCGAAATGCTGGAATATACAACTTCGGGTCCTGGCCGCCGATTTGGCATGATTGTTCATCATGATGATGCGGAACGCGAATATGCCTATGACCGTGATTCCCATATCGGTCGGCTGGACAGAGGTCTGGACGAAGGCCCCAAACGCGGCTGGACGATTGTGAGCATGAAAAACGACTGGAAAACAATATATCCGGAATAAAACAACGCGATGCGAGCCGGCTACAATGAACCCAAGAGAGGAGCCAAAAATGCGAATAGGAATAAAGCTGACAATCGCCTGGATTTGCCTGGCATTTCTACCTTACGCGACAAGTTTGATTTCTGATGCGAAGGCTCAGGATCAGACCGTAGACCCAGCAGCAATAGATGCATTGAAGGAAATGGGTGCCTATCTACGGACACTGGAAAACTTTTCAATGACTGCCCATACCACGCAGGATGCGTTACTGCCGGACGGGCAGAAGATTCAGGTTTCGGGAATATCGATCTATTCCGTTCGCGCGCCGGATCGCATGAAACTGGAAGTCGACACGGATGCTCAACATCGCATCTACTTTTATGATGGCAAGTCGGTAACCCAATTCGCTCCGCAATTGAACCTATATGCAGTGTTCGACGCACCTGGGTCGATTTCAGAAACCCTGCAGCATGCCCGCAAACTCTATTCGGTCTCATTACCGCTTTCAGACCTGTTTTACGCCGGCGCGAACGAAGAGGCGATGAATAACATTAGCTCGGCAATTTATGTTGGCGATACGCTGCTGGATGATCATTGGTGCAGGCATTATGCCTATCGTGTCCCGAATGTCGATTTTCAGGTCTGGATCAGGCGCGATGGCGATCCTCTACCTTGTGAGTTTGTCACGATTGACCGAACCAATCCTGCAAGACCGAGGGACGCTGCGCTGATCAGTTTTGATCTGGATGCAAAATTCGATGATCAGGTTTTCATGTTCTCGCCGCCATCCGGCGCATCGAAAATCGAATTTGACTCAGCGAAACAAGCTGCAAGCGATAATTGAGGAGAATGGCATGATTAACATCAGAAAAACATTGGCCTTGTCCTCAGCGCTGGCATTGGCAGTTGGCGTTGTCTTGATTGCTGCCAAGGATGCAGATGCAAGGCGTGGCGGCGGTGGCCATCATGGCGGTGGTCATCACGGGGGCGGCCATCACGGAGGTGGTGGGCATCATGGCGGTGGCGGTCATCACGGTGGGGGCGGCCATCATGGCGGTGGCGGTCATCACGGAGGCGGAGGCCATCATGGAGGCGGAGGCCATCATGGAGGCGGAGGCCATCATGGAGGCGGAGGCCATCACGGAGGTGGTGGACACCATGGCGGTGGCGGACACCATGGCGGCGGTGGAGATCATCATCATCACCACCATCATCACCACCACGGGAATGATTGGAACAATTGGTATGACAACGGCTTCTGGCCGGGCTATGTGACTGGCGTCGCGGTCGGTGCAACAATTGGTGCAATAGGAAGTGCCGTCTACACCCTTCCTCCCGGCTGTGTTGTTGTCGATTATGGCGGGATTGCCTACCGGCATTGCGATGAATACTGGCTGCAACCGCGATATCAGGGTTCACGCGTCATCTATGTCCGGGTCAGCCCGCCTTTTTGATGTAGAGTAAAGATCCCGTCCCTGCATGTCTCGCAAGATGTGCAGGGATGGCAGCATTCAGGATCTAGTGGTCAATCGAGGTGGAACACCTCTTCCATCGGGGCCCACCACTCACCTTCCTTTCGAGTATCCAGCGGCACTTGCATGGGCCCGCAAAGCTTCCACCATTCCTTGGTCTTCGGATCATCGGCGATTGCCTGATTGTCCGCCTCGAAGTCTGTCCCGGTATACTCCCAATAGGCAAACATCACATTTTCGGGTTCGCGCAGGAATATCGAATAATTGGTGATATTGCTGGCCGACAGCCGATTGAGAATTTCCGGCCAGACATCCGCATGAAGGCGTTTATATTCTGGAATATCTTCCGGACGGATGCCGATCATCAATCCCATTCGGGTCATGCCCATTCCTTTCTTCGCTCTTAGGCTCAGATCGCCAATTTGGTCCAGGCGCTGTTTCTCCGGCTTGAGCGAACACACGCATCGACAAAGGCAACACCCTTCACGCCGTCCTGAACGGTTGGATAGATTATCTCTGCGCCCGCAGTCTCCTTATTTTGCGCCGCACGAATGGCACGGGCAGCTTCTGTATAAATGTTGGCGAAGCCTTCCAGATAGCCTTCCGGGTGCCCGGGCGGCACACGCGTAACACGCCCGGCCACTTCATCTGATCCAGCGCCTGCGCGGGTTATCAGTCTTTTGGGTTCACCAAGCGGTGTGTACCAGAGATAATTGGGGTCTTCCTGGCTCCACTCCAACCCGGCTTTCGAACCATAGATACGAATGGAAAGCGCATTTTCGTTTCCTGGCGCAACCTGGCTTGCCCAGAGCATTCCGCGTGCGCCGTTTGAAAAGCGCAACATTACATTGGCGTTGTCATCAAGCTGGCGTCCATCTACGAATGCGCTGAGATCAGCGGAGAGTTCGTCCACATCCAGGCCGGTCATGAAACAGGCGAGATTATAGGCATGTGTGCCGATATCACCGGTCGAGCCCCCTGCCCCAGCCTGAGCCGGATCCGTTCGCCATGCAGCCTGTTTCTGTCCGGTCGATTCCAGATCCTGTGATAGCCAATCCTGAGGATATTCCACCTGCACAACCCTGATATCGCCAAGCTCACCGTCGGCAATCATCTGCCGTGCCTGACGGACCATCGGGTAGCCGGTATAATTGTGGGTCAGCACGAAGATGGCGCCGGTCTTTTCAACAAGCGCCGCGAGCTTCTTGGCATCCCCAAGTGTTGAGGTCAGCGGCTTGTCGCAAATGACATGGATTCCACGTTTGAGGAATTCGCGCGCCACGGGATAGTGCATGTTGTTGGGCGTGACGATCGCGACAGCCTCGGCGCCATTTTTCAGTCGGGCCTCGCGTTTAGCCATGTCCAGATAGGTGCCGTAATTTCGATCATCCGCTAGACCCAACTCGGCTCCGGATTGACGGGCGCGATCAGGGTCAGATGAAAGCGCGCCTGCAACTAATTCGTAGTGATCATCAATGCGTGAGGCGATACGATGGACAGCTCCGATAAAAGCTCCCTGACCGCCGCCAACCATTCCAAGGCGAAT
This sequence comes from Pseudomonadota bacterium, assembly GCA_039030215.1. Taxonomy (GTDB): domain Bacteria; phylum Pseudomonadota; class Alphaproteobacteria; order Rhizobiales; family Rhizobiaceae; genus BOKV01. The sequence goes on along the minus strand of JBCCEP010000103.1, from coordinate 793 downwards.
ACGGGATGGCTGCGCCTCGCTACGTCCTTCAATTGCCATGGTTCCTACTCCCTATTTGATGCCCAACATCCGGCGATTGGCGGCTTCATCTGTTCCACCAGCGGCAAAATCATCAAAGGCTTTTTCGGTGACCTTGATGATATGGTCGGCAATGAACGGTGCTCCTTCGGCGGCGCCCTGCTCGGGATGTTTGAGGGCACATTCCCATTCTAGCACTGCCCAGGATTCATAGTCATAGAGGGCCAGTTTCGAGAAAATGGCTGAAAAATCCACCTGACCATCGCCGAGCGAGCGGAACCTGCCGGCACGTTCGGCCCAGGGTGCGTAGCCCGAATATACGCCCTGCCTGCCAGTGGGATTGAATTCTGCATCCTTCACATGAAACGCGCATATGCGCTCATGATAGATATCAATGAATTCCAGGTAGTCGAGCTGCTGCAACAGGAAATGCGACGGGTCATAATTGATCTGGCAACGCGGATGGCCGTTAAGGTGCTCGAGGAACATTTCAAAGGTTGTTCCGTCAAAGACATCCTCGCCCGGGTGAATCTCAAAACCGACGTCGCAACCGGCTTCGTCAAATGCATCGAGTATGGGTTTCCATCGTTTTGCCAGTTCACCAAATGCAGTCTCTATCAACCCGGCAGGCCTTTGCGGCCAGGGGTAGATATAGGGAAAAGCAAGCGAGCCGGGGAAGGAAACGTGGGACGAAAATCCCATATTGGCAGAGGCCTTGGCAGCCAGTTTCATCTGCTCGACTGCCCATTCCTGCCGCGCTTTAGGATTTCCCCTG
>JBCCEP010000102.1:0-10950 GCA_039030215.1 Pseudomonadota bacterium | reverse complement strand
TTTCTCCTTGATTCAGGTCAAGGCGCGGTAAACTCTTTATTGTCAAACAGCGGCAATCAATTTGCTTTAATTGGGCGCTTTGCGGGGTTGGAGCGAGTTCGCTGGCGAATATCTGAGCCGAAAGGAATCGTAATGAAATACATGACGGAGGCCATATTGGTAGGATTGGCCGCATTTCTGGCGCTGCTTGGCGCTGCATTTGCACAGGACAGCCTGTTCCAGACGCATATGTGGATATTGTTCGCGCTATTGGCCGGCGGAACGCTGGTGCTGCTTAGAAATGTCCAGGTCGCGCCACAGGCTGAAGCAGCGCAGGCTGAAGAAAGCTTCTATATGGATGGCGTTGTCAGATATGGCGTCATCGCTACCGTTTTCTGGGGAATTGTCGGCTTTCTTGTAGGCGTTGTGATTGCCTGTCAGCTTGCCTGGCCGGAACTCAATATAGAGCCCTGGTTCAATTTTGGCCGTATGCGTCCATTACATACTTCGGCGGTTATCTTTGCATTTGGCGGCAATGCTTTGCTTGCAACAAGTTTCTACGTTGTCCAGCGAACAACGAGAGCGCGCCTGTTCGGCGGCAATCTGGCCTGGTTCGTTTTCTGGGGTTACCAGCTTTTCATCGTGATGGCGGCCACCGGTTACCTTCTCGGCATTACCCAGTCGCGCGAATATGCAGAGCCTGAATGGTATGTCGATATCTGGATCACCGTCGTCTGGGTCGCTTATCTGATTGTCTACATGGGAACGATCGTCAAGCGCAAAGAGCCGCATATCTATGTGGCCAACTGGTTCTATCTGTCGTTCATCATTACCGTTGCAATGCTGCATCTGGTCAATAATCTGGCGATGCCGGTATCGTTGCTCGGTGTAAAGAGCTATTCGCTGTTTGCCGGTGTTCAGGACGCGCTTACCCAGTGGTGGTACGGACACAATGCGGTCGGTTTCTTCCTGACAGCAGGGTTCCTGGGCATGATGTATTATTTCGTGCCGAAACAGGCCAACCGGCCGATCTATTCCTACCGGCTTTCGATCGTCCACTTCTGGTCGCTGATCTTCCTGTATATCTGGGCGGGTCCGCACCATCTGCATTATACCGCGCTTCCCGACTGGGCTCAGACCCTGGGCATGGTGTTCTCTATCATGTTGTGGATGCCGAGCTGGGGCGGAATGATCAATGGCCTGATGACGCTTTCAGGCGCCTGGGACAAGCTCAGAACCGATCCCATTCTCAGGATGATGGTACTGGCACTTGCATTCTACGGCATGTCCACTTTTGAAGGCCCGATGATGTCGATCAAGTCGGTCAACTCATTGTCCCATTATACCGATTGGACAATTGGCCACGTGCATTCCGGTGCGCTTGGCTGGGTCGGCATGATCTCCTTTGCCGCGGTTTATTATCTGGTTCCGAAATTGTGGAACCGCGAGCGGCTCTATTCGCTGCGGCTGGTCAACTGGCATCTGTGGCTCGCCACGCTGGGTATCGTGATTTACGCAGCGGTGATGTGGGTGGCCGGTATCGTCCAGGGCCTGATGTGGCGGGAGTTCGATTCCGAAGGCTTCCTCGTTAACTCGTTCATCGAGACGGTGTCAGCCATCCATCCGGAATATGTCATGCGGGTATTTGGCGGTCTGCTGTATCTGCTTGGTGCATTTGTCATGGCCTACAACATCTGGATGACCATTCGCGGCCGGGTCAGGAACGAGGTCGCCTATGGCGCGACTTCATCCAGTCCGGTTCCGGCTGAGTAAAGGGGAAGCAAGATGTCATTACTCAACAAACACGCATCTCTGGAAAAGAACCTTTCACTGCTTTTCGTCGGCTCGCTGGTGGTTGTCCTGATCGGCGGCATCGTGGAAATTGCTCCGCTGTTCTATCTGAAGAACACGATCGAGAAGGTGGAGGGCATGCGCCCCTACACACCGCTGGAGCTGGCGGGGCGCAACATCTACATCCGCGAGGGTTGCTATAACTGCCACAGCCAGATGATCCGACCGTTCCGCGATGAAGTCGAACGGTACGGCCATTACAGCCTGGCTGCCGAAAGCATGTATGATCACCCGTTCCAGTGGGGTTCGAAGCGTACCGGCCCGGATCTGGCCCGTGTCGGTGGACGTTACTCGGATGAGTGGCATGTCCAACACCTGATCTGGCCAAAAGCCGTGGTGCCTGAATCGATCATGCCGCCCTATTCGTTCCTTGCCCGTACGCCTCTGGACGCCGATGACATTGAAGGCCATCTGGTAGCAAATGCGATGGTCGGCGTTCCCTATAGCGAGGAAATGATCGCCAATGCAGCGGCTGACCTCAGGGCACAGGCTGATCCAGATGCCGACACGTCCGGACTGGAAGAACGGTATGCGAAAATAAGTATCCGGGATTTCGACGGCAATCCGGGTGAATTGACCGAGATGGACGCACTGGTGGCCTATCTCCAAATGTTGGGAACCCTTGTCGACCTTGAAGCCTACAAGGCCAATGAGAACCTGCGCTAGGGAAGGAATTCATCATGGATTACAACACCTTCCGCGAATTCGCCGATAGCTGGGGCCTCCTGTACCTGTTTATCGTCTTCATCGCGGTCATCGTCTATGTGTTCCGGCCCGGATCCAAGAAGATCGCCGATGAAGTTGCCAAAATCCCCCTCGAAGAGGACAAAGATGATGTCTGAGAAAGATATTGATGCCGTCAGTGGCGTTGAGACTACCGGCCATTCCTGGGATGGTATCAAGGAACTAAACAACCCTCTGCCCCGATGGTGGCTGTGGACCTTCTACGCGACCGTGATCTGGTCGATCGGCTACATGATATACTATCCATCCATCCCGCTGATAGAGGGGTCGACCATGGGCATATCTGGTCAGACAAACCGTGCTGCCCTGAAGGAGGAAATTGCATTTGCCAACCAGGCTCGGTCGGAACGGTTCGCCCGGATTGAGAGCGAGGACCTGGAAACGATCAAGGCCGACGACAATCTTTACCGGTTTGCAATTGCCGGTGGGAATTCGCTGTTCAAGGTCTATTGCACGCAGTGCCATGGCTCGGGTGCGGCAGGTGGCGGCGGTTATCCCAATCTGAACGATGACGCCTGGTTGTGGGGTGGTGATCTGGAAAACATTTACCTGACCATCAATCACGGTGTGCGCAATGACGAAGATGACGATGCCCGGTTCTCCGACATGCCGGCCTTTGGTGCTGATGAAATTCTCGAGCGCGACGAGATCGTGCAGGTTACCGAATATGTGCTGAAGATATCTGGTCAGGATCACGATGCCCAACTTGCCGTTGCAGGAGAGACGGTATATGCCGATAATTGCTCAGCATGCCATGGCGAAGATGGCACCGGCGACATTGAATTTGGCGCGCCGAACCTGACGGATGCAATCTCGATGTATGGCAATGACCGGGAAACCATACTGGCACAGATTCACAAGCCGCAACTTGGTGTGATGCCACCGTGGGGCGAGCGTCTGGGTGAATCCGGCGTCAAGCAGCTTACCTTGTATGTGCATGGTCTGGGCGGCGGCCAATAGCGCTGGTGACATCGGCCGGTTCGCACGAATTGAGGGCCAGTTTTGTTGGTATGGCTTTTTTCCCGGTGTTTATGCGAAGATAGCTGCGCCAATATTTCGGGCTTTAGTACGCCCGCAGGAACGGGGTTGACGCAAGTCAACGCAACTTGACCGCCCCGGATATATTGGAAACGCAGTAAAGGAACTCTGCGATGTCCGAGCAAACAATTTCGCGCAGCGACAAGGCGTCGAATGTGGAAACATTCGACGCTGAAGCGGTGAACGCCAAGGCCAATAGGAGCCTTTATGCTGCGCGAAAGAAAATCCACCCGAAACGGGCAACAGGCCGATTCCGTCAGCTCAAATGGTGGATCATGGCGATTACGCTCGGCATCTATTACCTGACGCCATTACTTCGCTGGGATCGCGGGCCAAATGCCCCGGATCAGGCAGTACTGGTGGATATGGCGAACCGGCGTTTCTATTTCTTTTTCATCGAAATCTGGCCACAGGAATTCTTCTATGTCGCCGGCATGCTTGTAATGGCCGGTATTGGCCTGTTTCTGGTGACATCAACTGTCGGGCGGGCCTGGTGCGGCTATACCTGCCCGCAGACTGTCTGGGTCGATCTTTATCTTGTTGTGGAACGGTTTTTCGAGGGTGATCGCAATGCCAGGATCAAACTGGACAAGCAGCCCTGGGACTTCTCCAAGATCCGAAAGAAAGTATCCAAACACACCCTTTGGGTATTGATTGGTGTCGCGACCGGCGGCGCCTGGATATTTTATTTTGCTGATGCGCCGACACTCTTTGTAAACCTGTTCACAGGCCAGGCGCCGTTTATTGCCTATTCGACGGTCGCAATCCTTACCGCCACGACCTATATTTTCGGCGGGCTGATGCGGGAGCAGGTCTGCACCTATATGTGCCCGTGGCCGCGCATACAGGCCGCGATGCTGGATGAGAATTCCCTGACTGTTACCTATAATGACTGGCGTGGTGAACCACGCTCGCGTCATGCCAAGCGTATGAAGGCTGCCGGAAAACCTGTCGGTGATTGCGTGGATTGCAACGCCTGTGTTGCCGTTTGTCCGATGGGTATCGATATCCGGGATGGCCAGCAGCTAGAATGCATTACCTGCGCCTTGTGCATCGATGCCTGTGATGGGGTCATGGACAAGATCGGTGTTGAACGCGGTTTGATTTCCTATGCGACGCTGGCCGAGTACAACGCCAATATGGAAGTGTCCGGCGCAAGGCTGGTCGACCGCGACGGCGACAGCGTTTTTGATATCAGCAAGATCAAGCCCTCAAATGTGCGTGACGGTTCAGGCTTTGTAAGCGCCATCAAGCACACAAATCTGCAATCCTTCATTCGCCCGCGGACGATACTTTATACCGCGATCTATGCATTGATCGGGATCGCCATGCTGGTAGTTCTGGCGACCAGAAGCAGGCTGGAAGTCAATATTCTACCCGACCGGAATCCGGTGTTTACGGTTCTGTCCGACGGTTCGATCCGGAATGGATATCAGGTGAAAATCCTGAACATGATTACCGATCCAAGGACGTTCAAGATCGAAATAAACGGACTGCCCGGCGCCAATGCCAAACTGTCCGGGTCAGATGAGGATCTGGGCACTTCGTTTGATGTTGACGTCGAACCGGATCAATTGCGAAATGTCAAAGTATTCATCAGTGTACCTCGCGAAAATCTGTCTACTCAACGTACGGATTTCGAGATCATGGTGACGGAGGTCGGTGGCGAAGAAACAACAACCGAGGCTGTCCGTTTCGAAGCGCCAGAGGATATTGGCAATGAAAAGTGAGAATGAATTGCTGTCGAGCCCGCAGGGAAAGTTCACCGGCCGTCACATGCTGGCGATCATGGTGGCGTTTTTCGGGGTCATCATTACGGTCAATTTCACAATGGCCTGGTTTGCCTCCAATAGCTGGACCGGCCTGGTCGTTCCCAACAGCTATGTTGCCAGCCAGCATTTCAATGACGAGCTGGTCGCCGCGCGCGAGCAAAATGAGCGCGGCTGGAAATCGGCGGTTGCCTATCGTGAGAATCTCCTCAGCGTGAAACTTGTTGACGAGAACGGAGAGCCGGTACTGCTTGACCAAATGAACGCAATCGCAGGCAGACCGGCGACCGAAATAAACGATCACGCCCTGCTCTTCGAGTATGCGGGCAACGGCTTGTGGAACGCAGGGGCAAATCTTGAACCGGGTCTGTGGAAGCTCGACATAACCGGCAACAAGGCGGAGGACGCATACCGGCTGGATGTGCGAATGTATGTTTCTCATTCGGGAGAAGGCCGGTTGCAATGAGTTGTTGTGACACAATCGCAAAAGGCTCGGCCAACCAATCCGGGGTCATGAAACCGGACAGCCGAAGCGTGGAAGAGGAACGCTTGATTGCCGCTTCGCGAGATGATGGCGACGGTAATCTGCAAACAGACTTCACCGTTCCCTCCATGCATTGTGCAGGCTGTATCTCGAAAATCGAACGCGGCCTTTCCGAACTGGAGTTCGTCGATCATGTCAGGGCTAATCTGAGCCTCAAGCGCGTGTCTGTAACCTGGCAGAAGGATGGTGGAAGTGCCGTCACAATCGACCGGGCCTTGAGTGATCTGGGTTTCGAACACATACCGTTTGATCTGGACGCAGCTGCGAAGAACGATGATCAAACCAGCCGACAGCTATTGCTTGCAATGGCCGTTGCCGGATTTGCGGCGGCCAATATCATGCTGCTTTCAGTTTCGGTCTGGTCCGGGGCCGACGCAGAAACCCGGGATCTGTTCCATCTACTTTCCGGTGTCATTGCGGCACCGGCGATCTATTTCGCCGGACAACCGTTCTTCAGTTCGGCCTATCGCGCGCTTGCTGTAGGCCGTCTCAATATGGATGTACCAATTTCCCTGGCGGTCATTCTGGCATTTACGATGAGCGTCTTTGAGTCGATGCAAGGCGGCGAGGCGGTCTATTTCGATGCATCCGTGACGCTGTTGTTTTTTCTGCTCATCGGGCGATATCTCGATCACATGATGCGCGACCGGGCAAGAAATGCAGTCATCCGGCTTGGCCAGCTGGGCGCAAAGGGAGGCGTGCAGGTCGGCAAGAACGGCAAGCTAAACTATCTGCCGCTGGCGGAAATTGAACCGGGCATGATCTTGCGGGTACTGCCGGGCGAAACCGTGCCTGTGGATGGAAAGATTGTCCGGGGCAGCAGCGAGTTTGACCGATCGCTTGTCACCGGCGAGAGCGATTCAGTTCCGGTCGGCAAAGGAACAGAAGTAGAGGCCGGCACGGTAAACCTTACCGGTTCAATCGAGATTGAGGTGACCAAGCGGGCGGATGCTTCCTTCCTCGCCAATGTCATGCAGATGATGGAAGCGGCTGAAAACGGACGTAGCGAATATATCCGCATTGCCGATCGCATGGCGCAGATCTATGCGCCTGCAGTCCACATCATTGCGTTTGGCGCCTTTCTCGGCTGGTTGGTCTATACGGGCGGTGATTGGCAAATGTCGCTTTATGTGGCGATCGCGGTCCTGATCGTGACCTGTCCCTGTGCGCTCGGACTTGCCGTGCCGGTCGTCCATGTCATTGGTGCGTCGAGATTGTTCGAGAATGGCATTTTGATGAAAGATGGGTCAGCGATAGAGCGGTTGTCGCAGGCCGACCATATCGTGTTCGACAAGACCGGTACTCTGACGACCGGTGAGCCCGTCGTCGAACATGCTGAATTTAATGATGACCGGGAGCGCTCAATTGCGATCGCACTTGCCTCGCACTCGAGTCACCCAGCTTCGGTTGCCGTCCGGAATCTGGTAGGAGACGAGCGTGTTGCACTCTCCAGTATCAAGGAGTTTCCGGGGCTTGGTGTCGAGGGCAATGCCGATGGGGGCAAGGCACGGCTGGGCCGATCTGCATGGGTGCAGGAGCTTGCAAATCCAGGCAACCCTAACGATGGATCTGTTTCCGCCGACAAAAGCAGCGGCTTGGCATTTTGTCTTGAGGGTAGCAGGCCTACTCCAATCAAACTGGCTGAGACCCTTCGACCCGGCACGAAACAAGCCGTAGAATCGCTGAAAGCAAGCGGGCTTGATGCCGAAATTCTTTCGGGCGACAGCGCGGAAGCAGTCGAACGGATTGCCAAATTGGCTGACATAGACGCATCACGGCATGGTCAGACCCCGCGCGAAAAAATCCAGCGTCTGGAAGAATTGGCAAACCAGGGCCACCACGTGCTGATGGTTGGTGACGGACTAAATGACGCTCCGGCATTGATGGCCAGCCATGTTTCCATGGCGCCGTCGTCGGCCAGTGATGTCGGCCGGTTGGCAGCTGATTTTGTCTTTACCCGTGAAGACCTCATTGCGGTTCCTGTCGCTGTGGACATCGCAAGACGCGCTTCACGGCTGGTACGACAGAATTTCGGGCTTGCGATTGCCTATAATTGTATTGCCGTTCCCCTGGCGGTGGGCGGGTTTGTAACGCCACTAGTTGCCGCGCTCGCCATGTCGGCATCCTCCATTGTGGTGGTAGCCAACTCGATGCGGCTTAATCTGGGCAGCCGAAACCCTGCTTTGAGGAACGAACCAATACACGAGGGGGCCGGCATACCGGAGTTTGCCGGACCGGCCGCATGAGCAAACTGCAATGACCAATCTGCTTATATTAATTCCTGTTGCACTCGGCCTTGGCGCACTTGGCCTGATCGCGTTTGTCTGGAGCCTGAAAACCGGCCAGTTCGACGATCTCGACGGAGCGGCAGAACGCATTCTGGAAAACGACCTCAGTGAAAATTCCGACCGGAAAACAGGCAAAGACAACCAAAAGCGGTAATCTGTGGTGGCGATCGATATCCGATTTATTCGTGCCAATGCTCGGACACGAAAGGCGCTCGGCGATAGTGCAGGTAGCGCTTGCCATTCACGTCTCGCGGTAATGGCACCCCATGGAAAGATACAATCGCCGCATCCTCGGGCGGGCGGGCCTCACCAAAATGAGAAAGCGTCAGACCGAGCCTGGCGCCGGTCTTGCCGAACAGACGCGGTGCTTCCGGGTTGCAGTGATATTTGAACGACACAATCTTGTTTTTGGGAAAGAATTTCAGATTTTCAATCTGGTACTCAACCCAAAACTGGTCGCGGTCGGCTCTTTCAGGGCTTACATTGTCGGAGGCTATCGGATCAGCAATGTAGCTATCCCAAACATGATTGCATGACCCCACTTTTACTCTGAAAACTGCCGTGTGCGTTCGTCCGGGTCTTCTAAAATCTTCGACAACCAGATAGTCCTTTTCCGGGTCTTCGGCGAGGAAATCCAGTGAACCGACTATAACGAGATCGATATCCAGCAAGACGACATATTCGCCGTTCAATCCGAGAAAATTATCCGAATAGGCGAACAGTTTCTTGTTAAATCCGGCGACATCACCCTTCGGCAAGTCATGGGCAATGATCGATTCATCCAACCCTTCCCGGTTATCGGTGACACAATGAAATTTATGCGGAATGGTGAGATTTCGTGCCACCATCGCCCTGAGAATGTTGACTTCTTGCGATGGGTAGCTTGTGCCCCATTTAAAGCAGGCAATATGCAGAAACGGTATGCTGGACATCAAGAATCATTCCCGGATCTGTGCTTGCCTGCAGCCAGCATATCCATTTTATCGCAAATTCGTTTTATCACTTGCGGATCGCCATTACCGTAAACAAATCGCCGCAGGAATTCGTCATAGTTTTTCCGCGCGACACGGTTACCTGCCTGGTACTTGTCGATCGCGGGATGAGTCTGTTCCATAGAAGATAGCGCAATACATGCCCCGACTTCATCAAACTGTGTTTCTGCTGCGGATAGAAACTTCGGGTACAGGATTTCCTGTTTGCGGACAATCGCCTCGACGACAACAGAAGAGACCAATGTGGATACGATATCTGCTTCGCCGATAAGGCTGCTTGCCGGTGTATATGGATCAATTCGCACATTTGGCAGATTCGCGATCGAACTGAAGGCGCTTTCCCTTTGACCCCGCGGATGGGGCTGTACAACCAATTCCACATCCGGATGGCTGGCCAGATGGGCCAGCCAGGCAAGCAAATCTGGAAATCTAAAATATTTTGCCTCCTTGGTCGCGAAGAAAACCATGTTCACCTTGTCCCGTTTAGCGGAAGGTTCCGGCGTATCGGCGGCAAGCCTGTCGGCAATACGCTTAACCCAGGAAGGATCGTAACGCGGGGACCCGCTAACAATCACCTTGTCGGCTACGCCGTCTGAAAAGATCTCCTTCTTGCGATCACTTTCAACAAAAATCGCATCATAGTTGGTCCAATCTTTTTTGTTTTTTTCTTCAAAGGAAAACAGCAACAAGCCATGCGGCAGGGAAACCAGTGGTCTGGCGTTTTTTTTGCTCCAAGCGAGAATTTCCTGATAACCGAAAAAGTCGAATAATTTTCGGCGGGGCCGGATCCGGATTGAATCAAACGCAATGATATCCGGTGATAATTCATCTATGAACTTCGTCATCTTGCTCGAGAAACCGGGTGCCACACGTAGTTCGGTCGCGACATGCAGTATCCTTCGGGATACGCGTTCATCCGGTTTGTTTGTCTGCCAATGTTCCGCCAGGTATCCGCCATTACCAAGTCCTGCCACGGTCCAGAAATCGAAAAAGGTTACGCGACCGGTCTCTTCAAGCATGGCGGTGCGATAATCACCTCTCCATTTGAGATCGGAACTTGTGACATACACGATTGCACGATGATGATCAGAAAGCCGGACCCATCCATCGACCACCGATGTCATGGAGTCAAAATCATTGTTATGGCGAAGTACGAAAAGAGCTTTCATGGCTGAAATGTCGGTGGCTAGGCGTATCGGCTTGCCAGTAGTTTATATTGTTGCCTGATTTTAGAGAAATCCATTTCAGTTCCGATATTGCTTGAAAACCAGTCCTCGTGCACCCCAAAAATCGTAAGGGGAAATCGATTGAGCTTTAGCGCCTTTGCAAATGCCAGCCTGTGTCTACCGTTTTCACCCTTCATGATTTCGCCGTCGGCAGACACATAGCATTTGCACTTTTCCTTCGTCTGCGTCTCGTCATAGCCCTGGTCAGCAAGGCTGACGCCAAGCGGAACCAGATATGTTTCGAAAAATCTTTTGATCTCCTCAGTCGTTGTAAATTGTCGGTTTTTGTATGTCGCCACCTTGCCGTCAGCCAGGTCTTGCGACATCTGCTCGAACCATTTTGATTTGTCGTAATTATCGAGATTGGAAACCAAGTCGTCCACCAACGCATATTTTTCAGATTCTGCAATTATGTCGCGAACCTTAAAATCCTCATCGGAGATGACATATCTGTTCCGGTAGAAAAAATTGCAGTTTTTTGAGTCCTTATTGATCAGGTTCAGTTGCTCCAAATATATC
>JBCCEP010000101.1:0-10982 GCA_039030215.1 Pseudomonadota bacterium | reverse complement strand
GGAATATTTGAAAAATATAGAAATTACTTTTGTAGATATGTAGTTAAAGATAATGAATTTTTAGCAATAACAGATTTTCATAAGCATCAATTATATTTGTATCTGGATAATTATATAAAAAATCAAGAAAATCCAAGAAAATCTATTTGGTACAAGGAACTCAATGATCAATTATTGGAAACTGGAATTGCGCGATACAGAGACCATCAGTTTTCAAGTCCGGAACAAATCGAGGAATTCTTTGAAAATTACATGCGGCCAATTTGCGTAAGCATGAAGACGACTGGCTATAATGAGCAACTGCCCGCAGACATTCCCAAATGTTTTGTTGGAAAGGACGGTGAACTGATAAAGGGAATGCATGGCCGGCATCGTTTCGCCATCGCCAAATCTCTGGGCGTCAAGCGCTTTCCGCTCCAGATTATTGGTGTGCACGAAAAGTGGTTTAACGAAAATGTTGGTGTCACGCTTGATTTGAACGCACTCCGTCGTGCCTACCGTGAAGTTGAAAAAAACCACCTTTAGGAAAATCGCTAAATCCGCACCACATTTCTGAATTTCGACTTTTCTGTTTGTTTATTGGCCCACTTGGATTGAATCCTTGATGCGCAAAAAGTTGGAATATTTTCTTTTTGGGACTTGAACCTCACCGTGCGTGAGGTTGTAGGTGAATTTTCATGTCACGAATTAAACTATATTCCGTCGGCCAATTGGCAGAGCACTCCGGCATCACGGTCAGGACCTTGCATCATTATGATGCAATTGGTCTGCTGACGCCAAGCCACCGCTCCTCCGGGAAGCGCCGGCTTTATGACCGGGACAACGTGCTACGACTTCAGCAGATCCTCAACTATCGCACGCTCGGTATGCCGCTTGACCGGATTAGGAGCATCCTCGACGACCCGGCATATGATCGCCGTGCGGCGCTTCTCGATCAACGAAAAGCTGTGTTGCAGCAGATTGCCCGAAGCGAAGCACTGATCCGTGGCATCGACGAGGCGTTGAGCCTGATTGACGGTTTGGACAGAAAGGACACGGACATGACAACCCTTTTCGGCGGTTTCGATCCAGACAAGTTTGCAAATGAAGCGGAAGAGAAATGGGGTAAGACGGATGCATGGCACATCTCTCAGAGGCGCACAGCAAATTACACGAAAGCTGACTGGAAGGCTTACCATGATGCGCATCACCTGATTTGCAGCCGATTCGCTGAACTGGCGAAGGCCGGCATCCAACCTGATGATCCGCGCTCAATGGAACTTTCAAGTGAATATGCAGCGCTGATTAATCGATGGTTCTACCCGTGCAGTATCGCGCACCTTGGGAACCTGGCGCAAATGTATGAAGCAGATCAACGGTTTCGAAAAACCTTCGATGAATTTGGGACCGGCACGGCGGAGTTCGTGATCCAGGCGTTCAAACTCACTTCCTCGAACAAGAGTTGACATCATCGGTTCACAATCGCGTGTGAATTGCGAAATGACGCTTTTCAACCGTCGTTAACGTCGGTAGTGGAACCGGCTTTTGGAAACTGGCGACCATGACGAATAATCTAGATTTGAGAATTGACGGCTGGCGGATTGATATTGCCGCACGAATTGCCACTCGAAACGGGCAAATCAAGCATCTCTCGCCACGCGCCATCAGACTATTGTCCATATTTGCCGATTCCCCAGGGAAGACGTTTTCCCGCGAAGAGTTGCTCGACCGAATTTGGCCGAATGTCGTTGTCAGCGATGAAAGCCTGAGCCAGGTCGTTTCCGAAATCCGCCGCACGCTGGCGAACAGGGGTATCATTGCCACTGTCTCCAGAGGTGGCTATCGGCTCGAAGCTGCCGCATTCGCCTCAATAGGCCCGGTTGCCAATCAAACCGAGCAGCGACATGAATCCCTGACTGATCTGGAAGCCCATGCGATCTGTCTTGAGGCACGTCAGGAGCTCGTACGCTGTGGGCGTGGAGCGATTGAGCGCGCCGAAGAATTGACCGCACATGCTGTAGACCTGGCGCCGGGATCCTCGATGGTGCAATCAGAACGCGCCATCGCCCTGGTGCGTTCCCATCTGTATTGGTCGGAGGGCCGCATGCTGCTGGATTCCGCCTTGGACCACGCCGCCTGCGCAGTCGAACTGGACCCGACTTCCGCAAAGGCAAATTCCTGCCTTGGATATGCCCATGCCACAGCTGGCCATTGGGCCGCGGCCGATATTGCCCATCAACGTGCAATTGCGCTGGCTCCTTTTGATGCCTCCGGTTATCACCTGGCCGCTTGGTATTTGATGACCCGGCGCAAGGAGCAGGCCGCCATTGCCTTCTTCGAAAGAGTAGGCGACCTGGAGCCCGGCAATATCAAGGGATATCTCCACGCCGCGCAGCTTGCCTACCGGTTTGATCCGGCCCGATCCAGGCGCAATGCCGAGCGAGCCCTGCGTCGTGCCCGCGAAAGACTCGAGACCGATCCCCACGACATGCGGGCCCTGGCTGCCACAGGGCTTGTCATGGCCCTGCTGGATGAACCGTCATCTGCCTATGCTACCGTGCAGGGCGCGGATACTTCGGGCAGCGCACAGGCAATTTACGCTGCCTCGACCCTGGCCCTGCTGGGAGAAACCAGCCGGGCACTGTCGAAAATCGAGGAATTGTTTGATCACGGTTGGCGCGACATGCCGTGGCTTGCTGTTGATCCTGCGTTCATTCGTATTTCAGACCATAGTCGTTTTCAACGGCTCTGCAGCGGGCAGCGCGCAGCCTGAGATCACTTTCAGAATAGTTTCAGATTTCCTTCAGGAGTAATCGCCTCATCATAACTACATTGGCTGTTCTCCAACTTGTTTCGAACCAAATTCCGGACGAAACATATTTTAATGGAAGGAACGAAAATGCCATTGCCTATCAACACGCTTGCACCGGATTTCGCCGCTGATTCGACAGAGGGATTAATTCACTTCCACCAGTGGATCGGTGATAGCTGGTGCGTGCTCTTTTCGCATCCCAAGGATTTCACACCCGTGTGCACTACCGAACTGGGTGTCATGGCCCGAATGAAAACCGAGTTCGAACGACGCAGTGTCAAAATCATCGGATTGTCGATTGACCCGGTCGATGCGCACAAACGCTGGGCGCAAGATATTCATACGGTCGCTGGCAAGGCACCCAATTATCCGTTGGTCAGCGATTCCGATCTGAGAATCGCAAAGCTCTACGACATGCTTCCGGCCGATGCTGGTGATACGGCGGAAGGGCGCACGGCCATGGATAATGCTACCGCCCGGACGCTTTTTGTCATTGGTCCGGACAAGAAAATCAAACTTACCATTTCCTACCCCATGACCACCGGACGTGATTTCAATGAAATTCTTCGGGTCATTGACAGTCTGCAACTGACTGATCGTCAGCAGCTCGCCACACCGGCGAATTGGGTAAAGGGTGATGATGTGGTTATTGTCCCGTCCGTATCGGATGAAGAAGCCCGCAAACGTTATCCGGAAGGCTGGAAAGCGCCTGTGCCATATTTGCGCCTGGTGGAACATTCAGCATGAAAGTGACCAGCGCTGCGGAAGGCCGGATCATGAACGCCACGCGTTGAGTTGGTCCTTGTATTTTGTTGACCATAACGGGCGGTGGTTTATCCATCGCTCGTTTTTGCCTGTTTCTGGAACTGATTTGGTAGGGGAAGAACTGAGAGTATTGCAATGAAACCGATACTTCCAATCCGGTCAGGCCGTTTGAGGCCTCTGACCGACAACGATACTAGCGACCTTCTTGATTTGCTGCGCCTGCCGGAGATACGCCGCTATCTTTGCGACGACCGCATTGTTCAGCGATCGGAAGTCGAACATTTGATCGAAGAAAGCATCCAGCACGATATCGACGGTCTGGGGTTATGGGTTATCGAAATAGATGACTATTCATTTGCGGGTATTGTCGGCATGATGCCGGTCTCGTCAACGATCGCGGAAATGCCTGGTATGAAAGGCGGAATTGAACCATTCGTCGCTTTGGCACCCCAAACCCAAGGACAAGGTCTCGCACGCGAAGCGATGGCAGCCATTCTCGAACATACCGTAAATATGCAGGAAACTGCACATGTTGTTGCCGCAGTGGACGCTCCAAACATGCGTTCTCATCGGCTCATGCGTGCAACCGGGTTTGGACCATTTGCCATGGAGAACGGACCAGCCAATGAGCTCGTCCTTTATAAGCTTTGTTTGTCAAAGCACAGGTTGCGCGGTGATGTCGGCCATTGATGCGTATCGGAATTTCGGCTTTGGATGGATACCAGGAATGAAGATCCGAATATCAGCGCCTGCCTTACTCGGGCTGTAGCGTTTAACATAAAGGATACTGCCATGAATTTGTCCGACAGCCTGAGGCTTCGTTTTGCAGATGATATGGATCTCTCGATCAACCCCAGGCTGCCGTCGGTCTTTCACTCGATGATTTCCCGTGGCAGTTGCCGTCAATTCAAGGCAGAACCAGTCGACGAGGAGCTATGCCGATTGTTGTGTGCAGCAGCACTTGCTGCACCAACCAAGAGCGATCTTCAACAGCGTGACATCGTTCTTGTCAGAAAGCCTGAAGTAAAGGCGGAGCTGGTCACGCTTGTCTCTGACCAGGCATGGATCAGGGATGTGCCCAACATCGCGGTTTTCTGCGGCAATCACCTGCGCCAACGGCAATTGCACGAATTGACCGGACATGCATTTGCCAATGATCATCTCGATGCATTCTTTAATGCCTCGGTCGACGCAGCGATTGCCCTTTCTGCCTTCGTGACGGCTGCTGAAGCAGCCGGACTGGGTTGTTGCCCGATCAGTGCCGTGCGAAACGAAGCCGAAGCCGTTGGCAATCTGCTCGGTTTGCCAGACCTTGTTTTTCCTGTTGCAGGTCTTGCCTTTGGCTATCCAAAATCTGAACCGCCAACCATCAGCATGCGTTTGCCATTGTCTGAAACGGTTCACATTGACCGTTTCGAAAATTCTGATTCCAGGGCGGCAATCGAAGTTTACGACCTCCGCAGAAGGGCGCATCAACCTTATGGCGAGCAACGTGCTGAAAACCTCTTTGGGAATTCAGAACACTACGGTTGGTCAGAGGACAAAAGCCGGCAGTACGCCCAGCCGGAACGTCAGGATTTTGGTGCGTTCATCAAAAACAAGGGCTTCACGCTGGATTGACGGAATAGTAAGCGGCAGGGTGGTTGCGAGTGTGCGCTACCGACAAAGCTATGGCGACATTGTCAATGCACTTGCCGGTACCGAGATCAGAGCGTCGTGTCTGTACAAAACCTGGCCGGTTCCATGCAAAGTCGGAATGGATAGAGTGCGATAATCCAATTGCTGGGAATTTCGGTCATCCGTACTGCTGTACGCATGCCTTGCGTCAAGAATATCCTGTTCATCATGGCCGACCAATTGCGTTGGGACTATTTGTCCTGCACCGGACATCCTACCTTGGATACGCCGAACATCGATCGCCTGGCAAAGAAGGGCGTTCTTTTTCCAAGAGGTTATGTACAGTCTCCGGTTTGCGGGCCTTCGCGCATGTCGTTTTATACCGGGCGGTATGTGTGTTCCCACCGATCGACATGGCTTTTCGTTCCCCTGCCGTTGAGCGAGTTATGCATCGGAGACTATATGGGCCAAGCAGGGCTCGGCATGTCTCTAATCGGCAAGAGCCACTTCTTTCCCGATTTGAATTCGATCAACCGGTTAGGCGGCGCGGCCGACGAGCGGCGTGCTGCATTGGCACTGGAAGGTGGCTTTGAAGTCATCATGCGTGACGATGGCGTATTCGGAAACGGTCCTGTCGATACACCCTATGCAAATTACCTGCGGAGCCTCGGCTATAACAGCGATAACCCTTGGCATGATTATGCAAATTCAGCAAAAGGGTCGAAAGACCAGGTCCTGTCTGGCTGGCAAATGCGGTATGCGAAGGAGCCCGCCAGAATCCCCGATGAGCATGGCGAGACGGCCTATACAACCGATTGTGCGATAGATTTTATCGCATCAAAGGCTGAAGAACCGTGGTCGTTGCATCTCAGCTATATCAAGCCGCATTGGCCCTATGTCGTATCCGCTCCCTACAATGACATGTACGGTTCTGACGACGTGGTCGCAGCGCAACGGTCGACATCGGAATTGGAGAATTGCAACCCTGTTGTCAAAGCCTTTATCGATCGTGAGGATTCACGGGAGTTCATGCGGGATGATGTCAGGGAAACGGTCATACCGATATATATGGGCCTGATAAGCCAACTCGATCACCATATTGGCCGCCTGCTGGATTACCTGGAGGCGGCGGGACGAATGGAAGACACGATGATCGTGTTTACGTCCGATCACGGTGATTATCTTGGGGACCATTGGCTGGGTGAGAAAGAACTTTTTCACGATCCGTCCGTACGCGTTCCCGTAATCATTTACGATCCGCGCCATGCAGCGGATCCCACAAGAGGCAAAGTCGATAATCGATTGGTCGAGGGAATTGATATCATTCCCACATTCCTGGAAGCGCTCGGACAGGATATTCCACCCGAGGCGTTGGAGGGACGCTCGCTCATCCCCTTGTTGCATGATGATGCCGGGCCATGGCGTGAAGCGGTCTTTAGCGAGTTGGATTACGCTTTCCACAAGGACGTTCGGGACTATCTGGGAATATCCGAACAGGAATGCCGCGCCATGATGGTATTCGACGGACGCTGGAAGTACATTTTTTATGAAGGGTTTACACCGCAATTGTTTGATCTTGAATCAGACCCTCAGGAATTGATCGATCTGGGTGGTGATCCTGGCTACAAGCAGGAAAGGGTCAGACTGCACGAGATGCTGTTTGCCTGGATAAGGACAAGAAAACTCCGCACCACCGTGGACAATGGATTTGTTGATTCCTGGCAGGAAGATGCCTATCGGCGCGGGATTACGGTCGGCAGATGGTAGCAACTCACCCGGCAAATCTCAGTTCGGGAAGTCCTCGAATTCCTAATCCGCGGATCCGGTAGAGCGCACCTGCTCCAAACTGCGGTTTTGCCTCAATACGAAAATGATCGTGAACAGCAGGGTGTTTAACGCGTGCCATAGAGGTGACATAGATTTCATCGAGGCGGTCACCGCCAAACATTACCGACGTGATGTTTCGCACCGGCATGCCGATTTTCCGGTCAATCGTGCCGTCCGGTGCATATCGGACAAGGTCACCCGATATCAGCTCGGCATTCCACAAGAAACCCTCTTCATCGACCGTCGAACCATCGGGCACACCCTCATGATCTTTGGTCGTCGCGAATATCCTCTTGTTCGAAACGGTTCCGGTTTCGATCTCAAAATCATAAGCCCAGAATTCATCGACAAAAGTGTCCGCAAAATAGAAAGTCCGGTTGTCCGGGCTCCAACACGGACCATTGGAGCAGATGATACCTTCATCAACCTTTGTAACCGAAAGATCAGGGTCGAGCCGCCAAAGTGCGCAAATCTTCAGCTCTTCCTTGTCGTCCATTCCACCTGCAAAAAACCTGCCTTGCCGGTCGACCTTGCCGTCATTCAAGCGCGTTCGGGGCTGGTCTTCATCGATTCTTGTAATCAGGCTCGGTTCTGTATCATTGCCAAGTTCATGGAAGTAGAAGCCATCGTCTAGCGCCAGCACAAGACCGCCGTCTTTGCGGAGGGCAAAGGCACCAATGTCTCGATTAAGTGACCATTGCTCGACTTTTTCTGAACCTGGGTCATATCGCCAAAATGCGTGTTTTCCGACGCGGCTTCCGGTGCCGTCAACCCAGTAGAGCCTGCCTTCTTCCACATCCCATACCGGGCCTTCGCCAAGATGGTTCTGGCAATCGACAACCAATTCAATGCTCATATTCATCCGCTTGAACTCCGCCCGCTAGTTAAAGGAAAGGCCCCCATTCACATCCAGGATCACCCCGGTGATGTAGTTTGCGGCAGGCGAAAGCAGGAAAACGATTGGTCCTGCTACATCGTCCGTCCCTGCTATCCGGCCCAAAGGCAGTTCCGAGGGGTCGATTTCCAGCCCGTCTACAAATGGCGTATTTACCGGGCCAGGCGCGACACAATTGACGTGAATTCCGTAACGCGTGCCTTTCTTTGCCAGCCAACGGCAATATGAATGAATACCGCCTTTGGAGAAGACGTAATGCGGCGAGGAATAGGCGCCGCCATTTCGGCCCGCCTGACTGCCAACCAGGACGATCTTGCCCCCAGCAGATTTCATGTCCTCGAAGAAAGCGCGAGTCAGATTAACCGCGCCGAGCGCATTGACCGACAAGACATTTGTCCAGTTCTGTTCCCAGTCAGGATCTCGCCAATCATCATAGGGCTGGATGCCGGCTGCGGCTACGATCCCGCTGACTGTGCCCACTCGCTCGGCAAGCTCTTTCGTTTCCTGGAACTGTGAAACGTCGCATCGAATGGCAGTAAATCGGTCGCCAGTTTCCTCGATGTCTGATTGCAATCGGTCAAGTGGACGAATGTCGGTGGCAATCACGGATGCCCCCATGCGTGCGCACATCAATGCCGTTGCGTGTCCAATACCGCCAGCCGCTCCACTAATGATAATGCGCATGCCTTGAAGATCGAACATCGAGCTTCCGATTGCACTAGTTTGTTGCGGGTATCGGGGTGAACGGAATATCTGCGGTACTTGCGATCCCTTCCGCACCACCGTTTAACTCAATCAACTGGTGTTGATCGGCAAAAGCGCGGGCATTGACTGCATTCGGATCGCATATCTTGTGCAGTTCCCTGTCAAGTACCGAAACGATACTCGCAAAATCCGGATCGGAGGCCAGGTCATGAATCTCCTCGGGATCATCCCGCAGGTTGAACAGTTGAGGTCTGGAATTCACATATACGATATATTTCCAGTCTCCCTTCCGGACCATGAACTGACCGGTATCCGAACCGGCTGCATGATATTCCGACATGACCGTGCGGTTTGGATCCGGATTATTTGCGATATCGATCAGTGAACGGCCGGAATAGCCTGCATCTGCCGGATCGATTCCAAAACAATGGCAGGCCGTTGGTGCGATATCCAACAGCGAAATCGGTGTCGTGTTCACCTTGCCTTGCGGTATGTCGGGACCGGAAATGATCATCGGGATGCCGACGGAATCCTCGTACATCACGGATTTGCCCCACATACCGCGATTTCCGAGATTGTCGCCATGGTCGGATGCATAAATGATCTGTGATGTGTCACGCATTCCGGCATTTTCCAGTGTTTCAAGAATTTTCCCGATATGCTCATCGAGACGGCTGACCATGCCGAAATAGGCCCGGAGTGCCACTGCGCGTCTTTCTGAATCAAAGTAGCGGTCGTAATCGAAGTAATCGGCCATCCGCTTGAGGGTGGGGTGATCTGCGGGCGGTGCATTAAGCCGGTGCGCGAGCGCATGCAGATCGAATTCTTCAT
Organism: Pseudomonadota bacterium; assembly: GCA_039030215.1. Lineage (GTDB taxonomy): Bacteria > Pseudomonadota > Alphaproteobacteria > Rhizobiales > Rhizobiaceae > BOKV01. Next base: position 1,551 of record JBCCEP010000101.1, on the reverse strand, counting down.
ATAGTTCGTAGTATTCATCACGTGCGACCAGCGGAAAATGCGGCATTACAAAGCTCACGAACAATGCAAAGGGTTTCCCATCTGATTTCGCGCGATTGGTTAGCCAGTTTTGCGCCGCAGCCGCGATGCTCTCATCATACTCCCAATAGGTGCTGATACCCCTGCCAGCCTGTGCCGCAAGGTCTCCGGTATTGTCTCGTTTCGGAAGTTCAGACCGGAACAATCCCTTCAGATCGCCCTTGCCGCCGACCACATGCAAGGGCAGGATTTCTTCGGAAAAGCCGTAATCATCCCCACCGCGATAGTGCAATTTTCCAATCGATACGACCTCGACATTCTCCTCACGCAGGACGTGGTGCCAGCTTGGAGGTTCACCGGTATAGGCGATTGCGTTATCCCAATTACCGGTTTCGTGTACATAACGACCGGTGGCAAGTGATGCTCTGGACGGAACACAAATCGGGCTGTTGCAATAAGCAGAAGTAAATAGTGTGCCCTGATCGGCCAACCGGTCGAGATTAGGTGTCTTTGCGACCGGATGGCCGTAACAACCCGCTATCTTTCGATTATGCTCATCGGACAGAATGAAGATCAGGTTTCGGGAATCTGAAGACACCGACTGCTCCAATTGGTTGAACAACTTCGCGGCAATTAAACAATTGGCATGAAGCCGCTGAAACCGATTAGGCTGCGTAGCTCGATAATCATCCGGAATATCTGATTGTCATTCGCACAACCAAAATTGCGCTTAGCACCTCCGAGAATCCTGGAAATACCGACGAATTCGGCTCTGCCTCCGGAACCTAATCCCCTCGGCTTTATCGCCAGCTCTTCGCGCCGATAAATCTTGAAAAGAACCGAGCTTCTTGGTATTTTAAAAAGTCGATAATTCGATACTATTTCATTCCATAAAGGAATACCTAATGGAAACGAAGCATATTCGATTTATTCGTTGTGTCGCCGAACACGGCAATATTTCATCCGCTTCCCGTGAAATTGGAATTACTCAGCCTGCATTGACGAAAATTGTATCGCGCGTCGAGGATGTCGTAAGCGCAAAACTGTTCGAGCGTGGTCCGCGCGGTGTCCGGCTGACCCCGTTGGGGCGCCTCTTTCTGGAGCGTATGGACGGTGTGGAGCGTGAGATGCACAATTTTGCATCGGAAATACAAGCCTACAAGCGTGGTATAGCAGGCACTGTTAGGCTGGGAGTCGGTCAATTCTGGCTCGGGACACGCTAGAGCTCGACTTTGGTGCGGGTGCTGCTACCACGGTTGGAGCGATCGACTATCGGGCCGCGTTGGTCGACGGCGAGATGCACTCCTTAGCAGTGACCTGGGATTCCACTCACGGCGACTACGCCGTCTACATCGATGGAGAGTTGATCGAATCTGGTACCGGCCTAAACACGGGGTCGGCACTCGATACGACCAATGGCCGGTTCGTGTTCGGTCAGGAACAAGATGATGTCAATGCGGGATACGATTCGACGCAGTACTTTTCAGGTACGTTTTACGACGTTCGAGTTTGGGACGAAGTGCGTTCTGAGGC
>JBCCEP010000100.1:0-10983 GCA_039030215.1 Pseudomonadota bacterium | reverse complement strand
GCACCGCCCTCCATCTCCAGGCGGATACCCTGGTTCTTGCTGTGCGATCCGTCGACAGGGTCGTCGTAGGCGAAATCGTCGGCATTGATTATCTTGCGTCCGTCGATTTCCTGGCCAGCGAGGGTGGGTAATTTTGCCCTGAGCGCCTGCATCAGTTCATTTGCTACTTCGGTATCGATCGCCTCATAATCATGGCGCGAGTAATAGTTTCGCCCATATTGTCGCCAGTGCTTCTCCATAATCTCTGCTACCGACAGCCTCGTCTCGGCGAGGATGTTCAGCCAGAACAGGACCGCCCACAGCCCATCTTTTTCACGGATATGATTTGAACCCGTACCGGCGCTTTCTTCTCCACAGATAGTGGCCTTCCCGGCATCAAGCAGATTTCCAAAAAACTTCCAGCCGGTCGGTGTTTCAAAGCATTCAATACCCAGATCTTCGGCTACCCTGTCCAGCGCACGGGAAGTCGGCATCGACCGGGCGACCCCCTTCATGTTTCCACGATAGGCGGGGACAAGTTCGGCATTTGCGGCCAGGACTGCCACGCTGTCCGAGGGGGTAATGTAGATGCCGCGCCCCATGATCATGTTGCGATCGCCATCGCCGTCGGAAGCCGCGCCAAAATCAGGCGCGTCTTCGGCCATCATGTGTTCAACGAGGTTTTTAGCCCATATAGGATTGGGATCCGGGTGACCCTTGCCAAAATCTGGTAAGGGAATGCCATTTACGACGCTGCCGGGTCCTGCCCCCAGCGCAAATTCGAGGATTGCAGTTGCGTAAGGGCCGGTGATGGCATGCAGGGCATCGAATCGCAGGTTGAAACCGGAATTCAGAAGATCGCGGATCTTACCGAAGTCAAAAAGGCTCTCCATAAGCATCTGATAATCCGCGACGGGGTCGACGACTTCGACTTCCATATCTGCCAGGCTGGTTGTGCCCAGGGTCGATATATCGACATCCTGTGTAGCGATTATTTCATAGCTGTTTATGGATTTTGTCGCTTCAAAGATGCGCTCGGTTACTTCTTCCGGGGCAGGGCCGCCATTGGGGGTGTTGAACTTGACACCAAAATCCTCTTCTGGACCTCCGGGGTTGTGGCTGGCCGACAAAATTATACCGCCATCTGCCATGCGCATGCGGATCAAATTGGAAGCCGCGGGGGTCGAGAGCAAAGCGTCTTGTCCGATGATGATCTTCTTAGCACCTGAGGCCGCCGCCATTCGCAAAATTACCTGGGCAGCGCGATCGTTGAAATATCGGCCGTCACCACCAAGCACCAGTGTCTTGCCTTCTACACCCCCAATTCCGATCCAGATGGCTGCAATGAAATTCTCGAGATAGTGCGGCTGCATAAAGATATGCGTCTTTTTGCGTAGGCCGGAGGTGCCGGGTTTTTGTCCCTCGATTGGCGTTGAGGCAATGGTTTCCAAGGTCATCTTATCGTCCCGATTCTTTCATGATTTTAGCGGCGGTAGAAATACGAGCGTCGTTTGCAAATTCGCTAGCATCAATTGGCAGCCTTTGACGCCAGTTTGGGTATTCATGAATGGTTCCAGGAAGGTTTGGCTGAGCTTCAACCTGGAGAATATCCTCGATTTGCAAGGCGGCCAGCCTTGATCTTGTTTTCCCGAGCAAGGCGTGGATTCCGTCGGCACTTTCACCGTCAATACCGGTTAGCTGTTCAATTGCCGAAATTTCTTTTGATCGCAATTGGGTCACCTGTTCAGCGGTTTCGTCGTCGATATGACCAAGTTCCTGACGAATTTTGATGTCGGTACAGCGACGCCATCCCAGCCATGTCGGGAGGTCATGGGTCGAAAACGATGCCAGTGTCTGTGGCGGATAGTCTTCCGGCTGCACAAATCCTCCACCGTCTGCAACCCGATTTTCAAACATCATGACTCGGCAGCCCAAAACGCCTGATCCGGCCAGTGCTTCTTGCAGTCCGTCCGGTACATTTCCCAGATCCTCCCCGATGATCGTTGCATTGGTGCGCGCTGCTTCAATTCGTACCACAGCAAGCATGGCATCGCGCGGCATTTTCACATAGGCGCCGGGAAGACCGGCCTGCGATGGCATCCAATAAGCCCGTTCGAACCCAAGAATATGATCAATGCGTAGCAAGCCCGCAAATTGCAATTGCTTGCGCAGTGTTTCTGCCAGCGCTCGAAAACTATCCCTCGCCAAGGCATGTGGATTGAAGGGTGCCAGACCCCAGTTCTGGCCTTCGCTTGAAAACGCATCGGGCGGTGCTCCGAGGGAAGCGTTGGTGGCAAACTGGTTTCTCTCCATCCATGTTTCTGCGCCCCAGGGATGGGTGCCCACAGCAATGTCCAGATACAATCCCTGGGACATGCCCTTCTCCAAAAGGCGTGCGCTTATGGATGCAAGTTGGTTTTCGGCTTGCCACTGCAGCCAGGCGTGAAATCTTGTCTCACCAGCAAGCGCTTGCCTTGCCTGTTTCGACTCCGATGAGTGGAGATCATGCAGGGCATCTGGCCAATCTTTCCAATAAGGCCCATGAACGGCAGAAAGCGCCTGATGTAGTGCAAACTGCGCAAGCGCTTCACCGCCTTCAACGATAAATTCGTCCAGGAGCTTGTTCTCAAAATCTCCTTCGAAGTTATTGAATTCACGGCGTAAATCAGCCCATTTTTCAGGAATAAGGGATGCAAAATCGATTAGGTTTCCGGTTTGCCGTGGCGAGTTTCTTTCAATGGTGCTGGTCACGTGCAAGACATTCAACCGTCGGCGATGAGATGGCGCATAGGGGCTGATTTCGTCGTGATCTTCGGGAAATCCGGCGTGAACCGGATTGATCCCGATAAATCCGGCCTCCCTGCCACAAAGCGCCTCTGCGGAGATCCGCAGATCTTCATAATCGCCGAAGCCGCCGTGTCTTGTGTCTCGTAAACCGGACAACGGTGTGATCACTCCCCAGCCGCGGGGCGGATTGGACAGGGCGGGCGGTGCACTCAGAAGCGTTGCCGTTTGGCCTTCCATCGAAATTTCATGGTAGCCGCCGGGCAATTCCGGCAGTGATTGTGCGCCCCGGCCTTCCACGCAAGTTCCGTCTTCGAGAGTGATCTGGAATTCAGCCTCCGGCTGGATTGGTATCGCGGGAACTTCGTCGGCGGTTACCACATGCCAATTCCTGGTTGTGGAGTGCCCGGATGAAGTGTTCAATGATCGCAGTAATTCTCGGGCTTGTTTCTGATTTTCGGCCTCATACCCCATCGCTGCGAGCAAGGCCAAATTCGTCTCTTGTGATGTCTCGCGCCACTGTCCGGACAGGTCACAGTAGCCTGGCAGAATTCCTGCTGATTTCGCCAGGTCACTGATGGCATCTGTCATGCAGCGTCCTCCAAGGTCATGACCATCAATGAATTTGCCGGGCATTCAATATCGCCATTTGCGCTTTTGAACACCGTGCCATGTTTTTCGGTGGTATCAATCCGGTTTACCCAGACCTTGCCATCGGACAGCTTTGGAAGGGTGACTGTCCGCTTTTCTCCGGTATTGATGATGATGACGATTGCCGTTTCAAGTGCGTCATATAGGGGAGTTCCGGATGCTGTGCGCATTTCCACGCAAAGAAGATCGAGGCCGGGATCCTGCCAGTCGGCGGGCTCCATCGGTTTGCCGTCGGCACGCCACCAGAACAGATCCTCGATGCCATCCACGATCCTTTCGCGAGAGTGGAGGAACAGTTTCTGGCGCAGGATCGGATGTGCTTTTCTGAATTCGACAAGCACCCGCGTGAATTCGGCAAAATCAGCATCAAATTCTGACCAGTTCAACCAACCGATTTCATTGTCCTGGCAATAGGCGTTGTTATTGCCGTTCTGGGAATTGCCAAACTCGTCACCACCCAGGATCATCGGTGTGCCCTGCGACAACAATAATGTGGCCATCAGATTACGGCGCCGTTGGGCCCGAGCTGCGATAATATCCTCATCATCGGTCGGGCCTTCGACACCGAGATTTGAGGAGAAATTCTCGCTGTGTCCGTCCTTGTTGTCCTCGCCATTTGCCAGGTTATGTTTGGTTTCATAGCTGACCAAATCGGTGAGGGTGAAGCCATCATGGGCCGTGATGAAATTGACACTCGCCGTTGCCGGACGTCCGGAATGGTCGAATTGGCGGGCCGAACCGGTGAGCCTGTCGGCGAGATAGGGATATCGCTTTTCATCGCCGCGCCAGAACTGGCGAACACCATCGCGAAACTTATCGTTCCATTCGAGAAATGGCGGTGGAAATGCACCGAGCTGATAGCCGCCCGGGCCGATATCCCAAGGTTCGGCAATTAGCTTCACGCGGGCCAGAACCGGATCCTGGCGAATGGTATAAAAGAATGCCGCGCCCGGATTAAATCCGTTTGAGGTACGACCGAGTGTGGCACAGAGATCAAACCGGAATCCATCAACATGCATGACCTCAACCCAGTAGCGCAGGCTATCCATGATCATGCGCAAGACCATGGGATGATCCACGTTCACCGTATTTCCGGTGCCGGTATCGTTGATGTAGTAGCGGGGATTTTCAGCAAGGCGATAATAGCTGGCATTATCCAGTCCGCGAAAGGCCAACGTGGGTCCACGCTCATCGCCCTCACAGGTATGGTTATAGACGACATCCATGATCACTTCGATACCGGCGGCATGAAACCGAGCGACCATTTGCTGGAAATCGGCAATACCGCCCGCAGTGAGATATCTGGGCTCTGGCGCAAAGAAGCCCAATGTCTGGTAGCCCCAGTAATTTACGAGATTTTTCTCAACCAGAAATCGATCATTGAGGAATGCTTGTGATGGCAGGAGTTCAATCGCGGTAATGCCAAGATTTGTCAGGTGTTCGAGAATGGGGTCGGAGGCCAGACCAAGAAACTTGCCCTTTGGTTCTGCTGTCTCATGAAGTGCCGTCATGCCCTTCACATGCGCTTCATAAATGATGGTCTCATCAATCAGGGTGTTGGGAGGCAGATCTTCCCCCCAAGAGAAGGCGGGGTCTTCCACGATGCAACGTGGCATATAGGGTGCGCTGTCACGCGTGTCCTGTGTCAGGTCGGCATTTGTGTCTTCGGGGTCCAGGCTTACGGTATGTCCCATGAGCGCATCATGCCAGATCGGATGGCCGGATAGCCGCTTGGTATAGGGGTCGATCAATAGTTTGTTGTAATTGAACCGATGTCCTTGTTCGGGTTCGAACGGGCCGTGTGCGCGATAGCCGTACATCTGCCCCGGGCGTAAGCCGGAAATGTAGCCATGCCAGACATCGCCATCGCGTTCGGGCAGATCAATTCTCTGGATCTCGGTCTTGCCATCTGGAGAAAACAGGCAAAGCGTCATGCGGTCGGCATTTGTCGAAAAAATCGCGAAATTTACGCCATCACCATCAAAGGTAGCGCCCAGGGGCTCCGCGCGCCCTCTGCTGACCGTGTAAGTCGGATTCATGCGGCTTTCTCGATATCCTTGAAGAGTGCTGCGTAGGCAGCGGCCGAGACTTCCCAGCCGACTGGATGGCGCATGGCATTTTTCTGCATGCGGTTCCAGATATCATGTTGGCGATAGATTGCACAGAGTTGGCCAAGCGCATGTTCCCAGGCATCTGTCGTGATTGGATGTACCTGTATCCCTGTCGCTACGCCGGCCCAAATCCCGGCGGCATTTGCCGGAACCACCGTGTCGGCCAGGCCGCCCGTCAAAGATACCACCGGCAAGGTCCCGTGGCGCAAGCCGTAGAGTTGGGTCAGCCCGCAAGGTTCAAACCGCGAAGGGACCAGAATCGCATCCCCACCCGCGATAAATCGGTGTGACAGGGCCTCGTCATATCCGATCTTGACCGCGACGCCGGAATGTCTTGCTTCAGCCTCCTGGAATGCCTTTTCCAGCTCGGCATCGCCACTTCCCAGCAAAGCGAGTTGTCCGCCTTCTGCCAGCAATCTCGGGAGGGCTGCAAGCAGGATATCGAGACCCTTCTGGCTGGTCAGTCGGGAAACGACGACGCATAGCGGACCGCCAGCATCCGGCAATCCCATTTCCTGGCGTAGGGATTTGGTAAATTTAGCTTTGGCACGCAAGGTCTTGAAAGGTGGCTGCCAGGCGTCCAGATCAATGCCGTTCAGTATTCCGGTCATGTCTGCCCGCCGCGAGCGCAGGACGCCATCCAATCCCATGCCGAATTCGGGGGTCATTAATTCAATCGCGTATGACGGGCTTACCGTCGAGAGCTTGTCGGCATATACCAGCCCTGCCTTCAACGCGCTTATCTTGCCGTAATATTCGAATCCGTCGGCAGTAAATCCGCTCGCCGGGAGATTCAATGCCTTCAGCCGAGTGGCAGCTGTTAGTCCCTGAAAAGCGATATTGTGTATGGTCAAGAGCGTTGCCACCCGATCGGCACTACCCAATTGCCTGAGATAGATCGGTGTCAGGGCAGCTTGCCAGTCATGAAGATGCAGGACTTGTGGTTCCCAACCAGCAGCGCCATCCGTGGCAATGGTGGCGGCCATCCATGAAAGTGCCGCAAATCGCTCGGGATTATCCGGCCAGTCCTTCCCGTCCGGGCCGAGGTAAATTGCTCCTTTGCGTTCATACAAATGCGGTGCGTCGAGGACATAGACTTCCAGGCCGCCGGCTATTCCATGTAGCAGGCGCGAAGGACCGCCAAACAGGTTCTTTTCGCGATGAACGATTGCTACCGGCTCTTCCAATGCCGACATTACGGCCGGATAGCCTGGCAATAGTGTGCGCATTTCCGTTCCATGACCAGCCAGTGCCGTTGGTAATGCCCCTGCCACATCGGCAAGGCCTCCGGTCTTGACGAGTGGAGCGCATTCAGAGGCAACCGAAAGTACTGTTGTCATTGGGCAGCGGACCAGTTTCTCATCATAGCTTTTGTTATCAGCGTGACACCCCCTTCGGAAACGCGGAACCACTTTGCGTCTTCTTCCGGATCTTCGCCGACAACCAGTCCTTCGGGTATTTGAACGCCGCGGTCAATAACCACGTTCTTGAGCCTCGCCGATCGGCCGATGTTCACATATGGCAAAACGACAGCATATTCGAGCGAAGCATAGGAATTTGTGTGGACCTGTGTGAACAGCAGAGAGTTTCTGATTGTCGTCCCCGAAATAATACAACCGCCGGCAACGAGTGAAGATATGGCGCTGCCACGCCGATTATCCTCATCGTGAATGAATTTTGCCGGTGGCACCGATTCTGCATATGTCCAAATCGGCCAGCTCTTGTCCCAAAGGTCGAGCTCGGGGGAGAAATCGGTCAGGTCAATATTGGCCTTCCAAAAGGCATCGATCGTTCCGACGTCGCGCCAATATGCGGAAGCGTCGGGACTCTCCCGGACGCAGGAATCGACAAATCGATGCGCGACAGCCTTTCCGTTCTTTACAATGTAGGGGATGATGTCTCCGCCAAAGTCATGTTTTGAATCGGGGTCAGCCGCATCGCGGAGCAGCATTTCACGCAGGAACGACCATTTGAAAACATAGATTCCCATGGAGGCCAGCGCCATGTCCGGATCGTCAGGCATGCCAGGCGGGTCGGCCGGTTTTTCCAGGAAGTCGATGATCCGGCTGTCCTTGTCGGTCGCCATCACGCCAAATCCGGTCGCCTCCTCACGCGGTACCGTCAGACAGCCGACGGTAACATCCGCGCCGCTATCCACGTGCTGGCGAAGCATGATCTCGTAATCCATCTTGTAGATGTGGTCACCGGCAAGAATCAGGACATATTCGACCTTGTAGCTGTCGATGATATCAGTGTTCTGATAGACCGCATCAGCAGTGCCCAGATACCAGAGATTTTCATTTATCCGCTGGGAAGCCGGCAGGATATCCAGATATTCATTTCGTTCTGCCCGAAAAAACGACCATCCGCGCTGGCAATGGCGAATAAGGCTGTGGGCCTTGTATTGGGTAGCGATTGCCATTTTACGAATACCGGAATTCAGCGCGTTGGAGAGTGCAAAATCGATGATCCTGGTCTTGCCGCCGAAAAATACTGCGGGTTTTGCCCTGATGTCAGTCAGTTCCATCAGACGGCTACCGCGCCCACCTGCCAGGACGAATGCCATGGTCTTGGTCGATAACCTCGCTTGAGATGATGCCATTTTCCTCCCCTTCCGTTAATGGCTTGGCCACAGTCTGGGTTTCTGTTGTCAGAAACCTAACTTGCCTTCGTAAATCAGTATCAATGTCGTAAGCGGTGGAATGACGAGGTCCGTTTTGGCCGGCTGACCGTGGCTTTCTCCCTTGACCGCCTTGATTGTGCCCATGTTACCGCGATCTCCGCCGCCATATATCCCGGCGTCAGAATTCAGAACCTCTTTCCATTTTCCCGAATTCGGCAAACCTATCGTGTAGGAACTACGTTCCACCGGCGTGAAGTTACACAAGACTACAACCGGTTTGTCGTCAGGGGCACCTCTGCGTATCCAGGCATAGACCGAATTGTCTTCGTCATTGGCTTCGATCCACTCGAAACCCTCCGGTTCGCAGTCTCTTGAATGCAAAGCCGACAATTCCCGATAGGTTGCATTGAGATCACGGATCAAACGCTGAATGCCGGCATGATAGGGATTTTCAATACAGCCCCAGTCAATCTCGCCGTCGTGATTCCATTCCGCCTGCTGGGCAAATTCCTGACCCATAAACAGGAGTTTTTTGCCGGGATGTCCCCACATATAGCCGTAATAGGCGCGGAGATTTGCAAATTTCTCCCACTCATTTCCAGGCATGCGGGCGAGCATGGAACCTTTTCCGTGGACGACCTCATCATGGCTGATCGGCAGGATGAAATTTTCGGAGAACGCGTAATGCAATCCGAATGTCATTTTGTGATGGTGGTATTTGCGGTGAACCGGGTCTTCCTTGATGTAGGAAAGCGTGTCGTTCATCCAGCCCATGTTCCATTTGTAGCCGAATCCCAGTCCACCATTTTCTACCGGCTGTGAAACTTGCGGGAAGGAAGTCGATTCCTCTGCAACTGTCATGATGCCCGAGACTTCGCCGTAAACTGTCGTGTTCATGGATTTGAGCATGTCGATGGCTTCATAATTCTCCCGGCCGCCATCCTTGTTGGGCACCCATTCTCCTTCCTTGCGGGAATAGTCGCGATAGAGCATTGAGGCGACAGCATCCACGCGCAGTCCGTCGACGTGATATTCCTCGAGCCAGTACAGTGCGTTGGAGGTCAGAAAATTTGCCACTTCCCGGCGGCCGAAATTATAGATCAAGGTGTTCCAGTCGTGATGGAACCCTTCGCGCGGATCGGCGTGTTCATACAAGGCCGTGCCGTCGAATTTGCCCAGACCGTGTGAATCTTCGGGGAAATGACCCGGAACCCAATCCAGGATCAGACCGATACCGGCCCGGTGCGCGGCATCGACTAAATCACGAAATTCATGCGGGGGTCCATGGCGGATGGTCGGTGCGAACAACCCAACCGGCTGGTAGCCCCAGGAACCATCGAACGGATATTCGCTGATCGGAAGCAGTTCGATATGTGTAAAGCCCATATCCTGAACATATTCAACCAGTTCAACGGCGGCTTCCTTGTAGGAAATCGGGCGTCCACCTTCCTTGCGCCGCCAGGATCCGAGGTGAACTTCATATACCGAGATTGCCGCGTCCCGGGCATTGTTCTTACCGCGGGAATCCATCCATTGGCGGTCTTTCCATCCATAGCCGCTGATGTCGCGCACGATTGAAGCAGTCTCCGGCGGATGTTGCGAACCGAATCCTACGGGATCTGCCTTAGCGGGCAGCATATGACCACCGGCGCCGATAATTTCGTACTTATAGGCTTCGCCCTCATCGACGGAAGGGATGAAGATTTCCCATATGCCGGTTGTACCGCGCCGCCTCATCACATGGCGGCGGCCGTCCCAATTGTTGAAGCCTCCGATGACCGAAACCCGACGGGCATTTGGTGCCCAGACTGCGAAATGAGTGCCGCGAATATCTTCGTGTTCAATTACATGCGCGCCCAACACCGTCCACAGGCGCCGGTGGGTGCCCTCGGAGAGCAGGTATTCATCGATCTCACCCAGGACCGGAGCGAAGCTGTAAGGATCGAGTGTTTCCCACTCATTGCCTTTTACATCCTTGCAATGCAGCACGTATCTGCCGGAAGAGGGGACTTTGCCCGAAAAAATGCCGGAGTTTTTTGAACGTTCTTTCAGCTCATATGTTTTTGATCCGATGACCGCAGCCATGGTTGCGGCGCCGGGATCAAAGGCAGTTAAATAGTCCTTGCCATTGATTTCATGGCGACCCAATACAGCAAATGGGTCGTCGAACGTTCCCAGTTCGATGCGGCGTGCGATTTCATCGCTAACGGGGACATCCGGGCGACTGCCCTTGGCTTTTGGCATTTTTTCATCGTACGGCACTGCGCGCCAAGTTCAACCTCGAATAGAACATTAATGGCAAGACATCATGCCTTTAGCGGCCTGGCATTCCAGATTTGGGCCATATAGTCGCGAATTGTACGGTCTGAGGAAAACCATCCGGAACGCGCGACGTTCAATGCAGCGCTCCGATTCCATTTTGTCCGGTCCAGGTAACTTGCATCCACCTCCCGCTGGGCGCGCCAATAGTCAGTGAAATCCGAGCACACCATGAAATAGTCTGAAGTGCTGAGGTTTTCTGCAATTCCGTGATAGCGGTCCGGCTCGCCGGGCGAGAACTTGCCCGATCTGATAGCCTCGATGGCTTTTGCCAATCGTGGATTAGCGGCAATGGCGTCGGTAGCGTGATTTGAGTTTTCACGCTTCTTGGCGACCTCATCTGCCTGCATGCCGAACAGGAAGAAATTCTCGGGTCCTACACGTTCGCGGATCTCGACATTGGCGCCGTCGAGCGTGCCGATGGTCAGCGCGCCATTGAGCGCGAACTTCATATTGCCGGTGCCAGAGGCCTCTTTGCCTGCCGTTGAGATCTGCTCAGACAGGTCAGAGGCCGGG
>JBCCEP010000099.1:0-11014 GCA_039030215.1 Pseudomonadota bacterium | reverse complement strand
GGGAATCTCATGAGATGCTCGACGCCAAACAGATGAAGGCGATTTGCGGCTCGGACTACTACCTCGGTGGTCTGTACACGCCGGGCGCGGCAATGCTGCAGCCAGCCTTGTTTGTCCGCTCCCTTGCTGCCGGGATCGCTTCCAAAGGCGTTTCAATCTATGAAAATTCCCCGGTTACCGATCTGCAAAAGGGGGATGATGACTGGATAGCCAAGACACCATTGGGCTCAATACGCGCACCCAAGGTGATCACCGCGGTCAATGGCCATATCGAGAGTTTTGGTTTCTTCAAGCGCCGCCTGATGCATATCTATCTCTACGCTTCCATGACAGAGGCTCTCGGCAAAGATGAGGCGCGCAGACTGGGTGGCGAAGCCGCCTGGGGGTTCACCCCTTCCGATCCGCTCGGCACCACGGTTCGTAAGATTTCTGGCATTGGCGGCTCGCGCATTGTCGTGCGCAATTCTTTTACCTGGAGCCCAAGCCGCAGCGTGAACGATAACCGTGCGCAGAAATTTGCCCGTTCCCATGACCGCTCCTTCCATGCCCGTTTTCCGATGCTGGATAACGTGAAAATGCAATATCGCTGGGGCGGGCTGTTGTGCCTGAGCTGGAACGGTGAAGCGGCCTTTGGCGAGATCGACAAAAACCTCTACTCTGCCTGTTGCCAGAATGGGCTTGGAACCGCCAGAGGCACGCTATCCGGCATGCTGGCTGCAGAGATGGCAAGCGGCATCAAGTCAAAACATCTGAGCGAATATCTGCGCCAGTCGGACCCGTCCCGCCTGCCACCCGAACCGTTGGCCTCAATCGGCGCAAATGCCTATTTGCATTGGGGCCAGTTCAAGGCCGGGAAGGACTTCTAGCCCTCACTGCTAAAGGCTCCAATCCACTTCGGGTCCAATCGGGACGATGCCAAGCGGATTGCGCTTCTCGCTCGCACTGAAATAGCCCCGTTTGTAGATGTCAAAATGAACGGTATCGGCTACGCCATCCATCCAGTAGATCTTGCGGGCATAGAGCCAAAGATGCCGATAGTCTGAAATCTTGCGGAGATTGCACCGAAACGCATAGTGATAGGCCACATCAAACCGCACGAGGGTCGGGAACAAACGCAAATCAGCCTCGGTGAATTTGTCGCCGCACAGATAGTCATTTTCGGAAAGTTGGGTTTCGATCCTGTCCAGGGTTTCGAATACCTGTTGGGCGGCCTTTTCATAGCCCTCCTGGGTTGAAGCAAAGCCGGCGCGATAGACGCCATTATTGACCGTGTTGTAGATCAGCGCATTCCATTCATCGATCTCGGAAGCGAGTTCCTTCGGATAGAGATCCACACTATCCGGCGCAGTTTCCATGAAAGCGGTATTCAGCATGCGCACAATATCGGCCGATTCATTCGAGACCATCCGTTGTTCCTGCTTGTCCCAGAGGACAGGAACCGTCAGCCGCCCGGTATAACCGCCACCATCGCGTGAATAGACCTCGTGCAGTGCTGAAACTCCCATCAGGGGATCGCTGAATTCGCCATCCTGATCGTAGATCCAACCTTGATCATTACGTCTTGGCCTGGCCACCGAAATCGAGATCTGATCATGCAATTTCTTGAAGTTCCGCGCCAGCAAGGCACGGTGTGCCCAGGGGCAATTCCAGGCAACGTAGAGATGATAGCGGTCCGGATCGGCCTTGAAACCTTCCTCACCGGCAGGCCCGGCATCACCCTTGGTAGTCACCCAGTTTCGAACCGTACTCTTGGCACGTTCCCATTCTCCGGACGGTAGCGTCTGCGTTACATCATCGCCAGAATGGTACACGCCGTCGACCATATAACCCATGCTAAACTCCCAATTTCGCTTACAACGACTATCTAGCGATAAAGCGTTTTTTGGCAATACTGAGAGTCGGTTACAGATTGTTTCCAAACAGAGACCTTAACCTGCCTTGCATTGCAATTTGGTCTGGATCAGATTGAGATATGCCCATCAACCGCAGAACATTACTGGCTGCCGGCATGGCATTTTGTTCCGCCGGATTGAGAACAGGAGGCGCAATGGCGCGCGAGAATTCCAGCCTGTATGTTCCACCAGAGGAAGCGCGTCATAAGCTGACATTCATGCAATGGCCGGTGAGTAGACGCGTCCATCCGGACGCAGATTTCCTGCTACTGTTGCAACAAACCATCGCCGATATTGCCAACACAATTGCCGAATTTGAGCCGGTCATCCTGCTTGCTGGTATGCCCCACCATGCGGAGGTACGGCGCTTATTATCCGCCAATGTCGAGTTATGGGACATCGAAACCGAAGACCTCTGGTGTAGAGATTCAGGACCACTATTCGCCAGGAAGCCGGATGGCAGCCTCGTTGTCAGCCATATCCAGTTCAATGGCTGGGGTGGCAAGCAAATCCACGCGTTTGATGGGCAGATCGCTGCAAGACTAGCCGAGCGGCTTGATCTGCCACTTGTCGGTATCGGCGTTATTGGCGAAGCTGGCGGCGTCGAACATGACGGCCATGGCCTGCTGATGGCCCATGAAAGCTCCTGGGTGAATGATAACCGCAATAAGGGCTTGTCACGCGATGAAATCGAAACTCGCCTGCTGGATGCCTATGGCGCGGACAGGATGATCTGGTCACCTGGCCTGTGGGGCGAAGATATTACCGACTACCACATCGATAGCCTGGCAAGGTTCACCGGTCCGGGTCGGATGTTGATCAATCTTCCGGATGAACCGGATGAGGCTGATCCGTTTCACATGGCAGCACTTGAGACCCATGACATCCTCGTCGAAGCCGGTCTCGATTTGACGGTAATTCCGGAACCGGTTCGCAGGCGTGTGAAGTCGCAAGACTTCGTCGCCTCATACGCAAACTACTATGCCTGCAATGGCGCAATCATCGCCGCACAATTCGGCGACCAGGAGACCGATGAAATCGCCCGCTCGGAACTGGCCCGGCATTATCCGGATCGTGAGATCATCACGTTGAATGTCGATGCGCTTGGCGAGGTCGGCGGTGGCATCCATTGCGCCACCCAGCAAATGCCGGAATGACCGGGGCGCCGGAATTCAAAATGAAGAAAGCGATTCCAGAAAGGCCACCAGATCGGCAATCTCCTGTTCGGATAAATTCAACGGCCTCAAGATGTTTTCGCCATCGGCATGCAGCCGCTCTTCGTCGATTTCGGAGTAATGGCGCACGACATCTTCCAGCGTTGCCAGCGAACCGTCATGCATGTAAGGCGCAGTCTGTGTCAGTTCCCTAAGCGTTGGAATCTTGAACTCTCCGAACGTTTTGGGATGGAGGGCGACCTGCCGGGTCGCCCAATCGCTTGCCTGTTCGGGATCGTCGTTGAATTTTCCTGACAGGTTGAAGGGTGAAGCGCGTAATTTTTCGATACCGCCATGGCGGCCGGTATCGACCTCGCCGGGCCGAATGAAATAGCGCATGCCGGCATCACCAAATTCACCATTGGTAAACATCGGGCCCGAATGGCAGAGGCTGCAATTTCCTTTCCCGAAGAAGATTTCTGCACCGCGCTGGGCGTCCTGCGGATACTTCTTGGCTGATTCCATATCGCCGTCCGCGAGCGCATCACGAAACTCATCAAATGGCGTCCGCCAGGAAACAATGGTTTCCTGGAAAGCGGCAATTGCCTTTGCTGCATTGACCATCACGGTCTGCGGATCGGAAACATCAGGCGGCTCGCCATAGACCTGCTCATACATCCGGGAGTACTCGGCATGCTGTGCCAGGGCAGATGCAATTGCTTCGGGGCTTGTGCCCATTTCCCGCTCGTCAAGCATTGGCCCAATACTATGGGCCCAAAGGCTGTCTGTGCGGCCATCCAGGCCATACCAACGATTGTTCCGAACATTGTAGAGAGACTGGCTGTTCCGATCCAATTGGGAGATGCCAATCGAGGTATTGCGGCCGTCGCTCCAGCCATTTTCCGGCAGGTGGCAGGTGACACAGGCAACATCCCCGTCACGCGACAGGCTCGGGTCCAGAAACAGCTTGCGGCCAAATTCCACGGCAAGCGCTGAACCGGAGACTCGATTGCTGGGATCTTCCTCGAATACCGGTGGCCAGGGACCATGCCGCTTGATTGCGTCTATCTGTTTTTGTTCGAGAATGACCTGCGCATGTGGTTCCGCTGGCAGTAACAGGCCAAGCCACACCAAGATTGCAGCGAGAACGTAAGGCAGAAGGTTTCGCCGTTTAACCCTCATTCGATATCAACATCCCGGTAAAAGCGATGTGTTTTTCCATCTGCGCTGAACGAGACCTCGAACCGCCACTTGCCAGGCATATGCAAAAAGAGACCGCTTGCTGAGTACTGATTTTTGCCCCGTTCCTCAATTTCCGGAACATAGTTCATGCCGTGCCCGTGCGCGGGCATGGTGGCATCAAGCTTGAACCGTTCGACTGCAACATCATCGTTTGAGCAAATCGCCACATCAACCGACAACGGATTGCCGGTGGATATTTCTTGCTCGCCAGCATCCATAGACACTTCATAGGTCGTTTCCGACTCGGCCGTCATGGCAAGACCGTTTCCGCACATCGCATTTGCGGAAACAGGTGGGATGATCAGCAAGGCGAATGAAGCAAGTGTCACTTTGGTCAAGGTGTTCAAGATCTCCCCTCAGCTTCGATCTTTGCAAACATCTCCTCGGCATTACGGTAGGCTATACGCTCAGCCAGGTCCTTGGGCAGGCTGGACAACCATTCGCGGCTGAATTTGGCATGCGGACCAACATAGAACCAGCGTTCAGGCGCGAATGTGTCGGTGCCTACCATCACACGGTCCGGAAACGCTTCGAAAACCTCTTTCCAATCCGGGCTAACCTTGCCGCCGCTGGCCTGGTCGGTTCTGAACGCCAGATCGGCCCAGAGATTATCATGCTTGGCCAGCATTTCTTTGACTTCTTCAGGCCGGTCAAATCCGGAATGGGCCCAAAGCACATAGGCATCCGGATTGCTCTTGAAAATCCGGTCAATGGCGTCGGCGTCAGAATGGGCATGCAACAGCAAATTGCGTTCCTTTGCCTCGGCGATGATATGTTGCAGAACTTCCGTCTCGATATCGTCGCCATAGGCATGGAATTCACCGATCGCGCGGTATTCGTTCTTGGCAAGATTTTTATCGAGATAATCAATGACCGTCGGATCGTACATCCAGGTTCCGATCTCGCCGCGGCGGCGATAAGGCCGTAGGCTGGGCACAATCAGGTCGGGCGCCGCCTCAAACAGCAATTGCGTTCCATTGTCATCCGAGCTTGATACCAGCGCTTTCTTCACGCCGGCATCACGCAGCGCCTTGACCGCCTGATCGACAGGCAGGAATTCCACCGCATCATGGCTGTAATGGATATGCGCATCGAAAATCGGCAGTTCTTCAGCGACTGACGATACGGTGGCAAACGAAAGGATCAACAGGGATACAAGGGTTCGCATATCACTCTCTTAGATAGGTTTTGGTCAAAGGGTCTCGTGGGATCATGCCCGACATCTTTCAAACCAGGAGGACTAGGGTCCTGACCCTAGAATACGTCGCGTTACCGGAGCGTTCAAGATGTGTCTGGTAACGATTAGCCACCAACAAAAAAGCCGATTATGAATGCATTTGCGAGATCGACGAAGAATGCTGAGACCAGCGGCAGGACGATAAAGGCCAACGGTGCCTGTCCGTAACGCTTCGTGACTGAAGACATGTTAGCCAGAGCAGTCGGCGTAGCGCCCAGGGTAAAACCGGCAAATCCTGCGCTGAGTACGGCAGCATTATAGTCGGAACCCACCACCCGGAAGAAGATGAACAGGATAAAGAGTACCGCTGCAGCAACCTGTATCGCCATGACGGTAATCAGCATCAGGCCCATGCCGGAAAGCGTCCATAGCTGCATGCTCATCAGCGACATGGCCAGGAAAATCGACAGGCAGTAATCCGATACCACGGCCATTGCACGTGTCCTGGCAGGCCATGTGATACCCGGGAAAATATGGGGGATCGTATTTGACATGATGATCGCAACGATCAGGCAGGGCACGAAGAGCGGAAGCTTCAGACCGGCGGCGGCTATCGCTTCATTTGCGATGAACCCCAGAATGACGGCAACGTTGGCTGCCAGTAGCGTACGCATCAGACTGACATGATCGATATCGTCATGCTCATCGCTGCCGTGCGGAAGGCCTACCACCGGATTCTCCTGCTGATCTGCCTTCAGTGAATTCTTCTCGATCAGATATTTCGCGATTGGTCCTCCGGCCAACGCTGCGCATACAAGCCCAAGGGTAGCAGTTGCGATACCGACTTCTTCAGAAGCCGCAAAGCCGGTCAGTTCCTCGATTGTCGGGCCCCAGGCGATTGCTGTGCCGTGGCCTCCGATCAGCGATGCCGAACCCAACAATACTGCCGTTGCATCGGGCAGGCCAAAGAGCTTTGCGCCCAACAAGCCAACCAGATTCTGGAGGATAATGAACAAGACTGTCATCAACAGAAGCAGACCAAGCAGCTTGCCGCCCGCCACCAGATCGGACAGGCGTGCATTCAATCCGATTGTCGCAAAAAATATCACCAACAGCACATCGCGCGCTTCCAGTTCAAAGCTGATTTCCATACCAAACCAATGGTAAATCGCCCAGATGACAAGTGCCGCAGCCAGGCCGCCCGAAACCGGTTCGGGAATGCTGTAATCACGCAAGAATGCCACACGGCGTGTCAGAAACGCGCCGGTGAAGAACACAATCATGCCGATCGTAATCGCCAGAAAGTCAGGGATTTCAATCATGACAGACAGACCCGATTTACCCAGAAAAAACCGGAATCAACTGCACGCGTAATCGAATAAAGTCAACTGCTGGCGCTGGCCTCCGGCGCGACCGTGTTGGCGAATTCGTCGAAGAATTTTCCTGCAAGTTTCTTGGCGGTGGAATCGATCAATCGGCTGCCAAGCATGGCGATCTTGCCGCCGACATCCGCCTTTGCGACATAGCGCAAAATGGTATTGTCCCCATCAGGTACCAGTTCCACATCGGCACCACCCTTTGCAAATCCTGCGACACCGCCATTGCCTTCGCCCGACAGCGAGAACTTGTCCGGAGCACCCGCATTGTCGAGCGTGACATTGCCGCCGAATTTTGCCTTGATCGGCCCGACTTTCAGCGTCACCTTCGCTTCAAGCTCGTTGTCGGATTTCTTCGTCAGCTCTTCGCAACCCGGAATGCAGGCTTTCAGAATTTCCGGATCGTTTAGCGCTGCATAGACAACGTCACGCGGTGCTGCGATGTGAATTTCGTCCTTGAGTTCCATGGGTGTTTCCTAATCTGCCTTTGATCTTGCGCGCTTATTACGCGAATATTCTATCTGTGTTTCCGGATCGTAAACCCCTGCGCCGTACTTCGACAATCTCTGCCAAAATCGAAAGTGCAATTTCTTCCGGAGTAATTGCACCAATATCAAGGCCCGCCGGTGCTTTCAGACGGGCAAGTTCATTGTCGCCAATGCCTTCGCTTCCCAGCTTATCCTTGAGCGATTGCGCCTTTGCCCGGGATCCGACAAAGGCGATGTGATCTGATTTTGCCGCCAGCGCTGCCCGTAATGCAGCGAGATCACCGCGGCCCTGGGTGGAGACAATTATGTATCTGTGGGACTTGCCCTGTTCAGGTAGATCATACCCGCCGATCAGATCCGCAGTGTGATCAAACTGGTCGAGTTCTTCTTTTGGAGCGCAAGCCACGGCCCTAAATCCGAAATTCGGTGCGAGTTCCACAAGTGCAATAGCGACAGGGCTTGAGCCCAGCACATAGAGTTCAGGCAGCGGGAATACAGGCTCCACGAAAATGTCCATTGTGCCCTTGCTCGGGCACATATTGCGGGCAAATTGAACGCCATCCTGTTCTTCGCCTGCTGTCACACCTATTTCCTCAAGCAGGTCTTCAGGCTGAACGGAAATGAGGCGCGATTGACCGTCATTCAGCGCCTGCATGGCTGCCTTCAGTACGGCACCGCGCGCGCATCCGCCGCCGATCCATCCTTCGACGACCGAGCCATCGGGGCGAATGATTGCCTTCGCGCCAGCCTTCGCAGCCGTGACCGAAACCGTTCTGACAACAGTCGCCAGGACGAATGTTTCTCCTGCCGATTTCATGGCATGGGCACGGTCAAGGATGTTCGCCGATTGGATCATGACGATTACAACCCTGCCAGATCAGGTTCGAGCGCGGCCAGGCTTTCGAGCGTATTTGCCGGTCTGAACAGGTCGATATGGGGTAAAGCTGCCGCCATGCCTCGCGCGACCGGTTCATAATCTTTCCAGCCTTTCAGCGGATTGAGCCAGATAATCCGGCAACCGCGCCGCTTCAGCCTGGCAAGCGAACGCGCAATAATTTCCGGCGGATCGGTGTCGTAACCGTCCGAGAGGATCAGTACTACGGAGCGGCTGTTTACCGACTGTCCGGCATATTGATTACAAAACGTCGCGAGATTTGAACCAATTCGGGTGCCGCCGCCAAACCCTTCCGCCATCAGCGACATCCGGCCTACCGCGCGCAGGCTGTCATGGTCACGCAGAGCGTCGGAAATACATACAAGCCTCGTATGAAACAGATATGCGCTGGCATGGGCATCTGTACTGATCAGCCCTTTGAGAAACGCCAGAAAGACCCGTGCATATACCGTCATCGAACCGGATACATCCAGCAGAGCAACCAGCCTGACCGGCCTGTCCGGACGCCGCTTGTATAAAAGCTCTATCGGTTCGCCACCATGAGCCACCGAATGCCGGGCGACACGTCGCAGGTCGAGCTTCTCACCACGTTTTGCGGCACGCCGCCTGCGTGAGCGCCGGTCGCTCATCGCCTTTGCAAGTCTTTCAGCGACAGCCTCGGCTCGAGCCAGATCTTCCGGTGTCATCAGTGTGCGCAGATCGGTCTTGGCAAAATTGGTAACGCGCGAACCGACAAGCTTGCCTTCGCCGGACATTTCCGCTTCGCCATCACCATCATCATCCGGAGCGTCCGCTTCACCACTGCCATCAGTACTGCCTTCCTGGCTTGCCAGATGCGAAGTGTGCAGAGGCTGCGGCCGCAATTTCTCTTCAGTTTTTTGCTGCCGCTGACGAACAAGTCCCTTGTTCATCCAATAGGCATTGAACAGGTCATCAAACCGGCTGCGCTGATCGAAGTCGGAGGCACAAACTGCCTTCAGCGCCATGCGAACCTGGTTGGTGTCGACGGCATCAATATTCGACAGGGCTTCCAGTGCCAGGCCGGTCTCCGGTGGACCGGCAACTATGCCATTTTCCCGCAGATGCGCGATAAAACCGGACATCCTGCCGGCAATCGTTTCACGTGTTGGGAAACGGGACGGCTGCATCATGCTGCCTTTCCGACAAGGCGTTGCTGAACCTCGATTGGTACGCTGGCGATATCAGACTGCGTTTTTAACAGGCACACCAGGGTTGCCTGCACCTGTCCGGGATCGTCAGCAAGATCATTGACACCGAGACCGGATAGCGCCGCCGCCCAATCAAGCATCTCAGCAATTCCGGGTTTCTTTTCGAGGTCCTCCTTGCGCAATGCCTGAACAACACCGACAATCTGTTCGGCCAGCCTTGCATTCAAGCCGGGACGGCGTTTTTCGAGGATGGCCAGTTCGGTCGTGCGGTCAGGATAGTCGACATAGGCATAAAGACACCGGCGGCGGAGTGCGTCGGACAGATCGCGCGTACCATTTGCCGTCAGGATCACATGCGGATGAGCCTTTGCAGTCACCGTTCCTAGTTCCGGAATGGTCACCTGAAAATCCGACAACAATTCAAGCAGATAGGCTTCAAACTCCTCATCGGCACGATCGACTTCGTCAATCAGCAACACCGGGGATTTTTCTTCCCGGATCGCCTGCAACAGCGGTCGTTGCAGCAGGAATTTCTCGGAGAAGATCTGTTCTTCGATATCATCACCAGCATTTTCACCTTTTGCCCGAATGGCGAGAAGCTGGCGCTGATAATTCCACTCATAGATGGCAGATGAGGCATCCAGCCCTTCATAGCATTGCAAACGGATCAGTTTCGTGTCCTGCAGGGCAGCAAGCGATTTGGCAAGTTCGGTCTTGCCGACACCGGCCGCACCTTCAAGCAGGAGCGGTTTGCCGAGCGCTACGGCCAAGTGCAGCGCCATCGCCAAATCGTCGCTGGCGACATAGCCGCCCTCAAACAAATCCGATTGCAGGTCTTTCCAGGTCATGTGCGCGCTCCGGGGCCATGCGGCAGATATGCCACATGGCCCATGCTGTGGGGAACAGCCTCTTATTTATGCAGTCCCAGATCGCGGGCAACCTGCCAGATGCGCCAATGATCATGCGGCATGTGTGTTTGCGTCAATCCGAACGTGCGGAACGCATCATGCACGGCATTGGAGAATGCAGGCACCGAACCGACATTCGGGCTCTCACCGACACCCTTTGCGCCGATCGGATGATGCGGCGACGGGGTGGTTGTGTGATCGGTAAGATAGTGCGGCGTTTCCCAGGCCGTCGGAATGAAGAAATCCATCAATGTGGAATTCTTGACGTTACCGAGCTCGTCATAAGCCATCTCTTGCCCCATGGCGATTGCGAAGCCTTCCGTAGCGCCACCATGTACCTGACCTTCGATGATCATCGGATTGATGCGTGTTCCACAATCATCCAGCGCATAGAATTTGCGGATCTCCGTTTCACCGGTATCGGCATCAATTTCCATCACACAGACATAGGCGCCAAATGGATAGGTCATATTAGGCGGATCATAGTAGCTCACCGCCTCCAGACCCGGTTCTACGCCCGGAATTGCCTGATTATAGGATGCGTAGGCGATTTCCTTCATCGTCTTGAACTTTTCCGGCGCGCCCTTGACCACAAACCGATCGACATCCCATTCGACGTCGTCATCATGCACTTCAAGCAGATAAGCGGCTATCATCTGGGCCTTGGCCCGGATCTTCCGTCCCGCCATCGCTGTTGCGGCACCGGCAACCGG
>JBCCEP010000098.1:0-11018 GCA_039030215.1 Pseudomonadota bacterium | reverse complement strand
CCTCAATGCCAGTCTCGGGAAGTTCCGGTGCGGGGGCGGTAACTGCCGGTGGCGAACTGATTTCACTCAGGCCTGCCTTGGCTGCCGTCCAGGTGAACTGAACGATCAGAACAGAGCCGATAAGGAGCACGAACGCGATAAACGCACGCACGAATAGCAGTTGTGGGGTAACTCGCTGCGCGAATGCCGAACTCGAGGTTGGCTTTTGGGGTCTCTTCATTGTTCTACGCCTTGGTCCTGCCACTGCTCCGACCGTAGTGGCCGGTAATGGCGAGAGAGTATCCATTCTTGATTACGCACTATATCCACAAGTGGATTAACCCAGTCTTTACGCCGCCAAAGCCACGCTGAGGGTTGCCGCGCTCGCCAACAAAATCGCCGCGATCGCAACCAGATTGACCAGCAGCAGATTAGCGGTGTTCGAAGAGCTGTCGATGGCGGTAACTTTGTTTCGCCCTGATCTGTTTGAACAGCGTGCCTTAACCTGATCGTCCAAAACTGGTCACCTCCTGGATATGCGCAATCTTCACTTCCGATCCGCAATTTTCATTGCGTGCCGAACAACCCAAATGGGTTCCAGATATCAAAAATGCTGTGATAAAATGCACATCTCAGTGCAAACGCCCCACGCCAACAATTTCTGATGGTCCCATAAAGACCACCTCATCTGGGCGGTGATAGGGTCGAATCGGGGCATTGCAGGGCAATTGTCGTGGCGAAATTGAGGCAGGATTCACAGGTAATTGATTGAGATTCAAGGGATTCTTGGCCCAAATTGACGCTTTGGGAACTGTGAATTGCGACAGGCATGTCCAAAATTGACAATGCGTGTTTGTTTGAGAATCTGACAAATTTTGCGATTATTGGCGATACAGTTTCTTTTTTGCTTCGAGACTTGTCGGGAATAGGTGGTGAAAATGCTCAAGGGAAAATGTGGATGTGGGGCGGTTACCTATCGGTTGAAAGAAGCGCCGATGTATGTGCATTGCTGCCATTGTACCGATTGTCAGAAGCAGACCGGAACGGCATTTGCCCTGAACGGCATTATCGAGACCGAAAATGTCGAGTGCGACGGTCCAACCCGAGAGGAACAACTCGAGACTGCTAGCGGGAAGGGGCAGATTATCACGCGATGTACGAAATGCGGTGTGGCCGTTTTCAGCAATTATCTAGCGCGCGAAGGAAAGCTGCGTCATATCCGCATCGGAACGCTGGAAGAGCCGGGCCGTTGCCCGCCGGATATTCATATCTTCACGTCGAGCAAGATGCCGTGGGTCAATCTGTCATCCGACGTGCCGGTCTATGAGGAATATTACAATATTTCGGAAATCTGGCCGCAGCCTGCAAGAGACCGTTGGCGTGCGGTGTTTGGGACCTGACTGGCAATCAGCGGATTTGATCGGAAGGTTCTTCCTCCGTTTGCTTTGGTGACCAGCCCGCTGCCTTGAACGGTTCCATCACCTGATCAGCGTAGCTTTTGTCGCTGAATACCCACATCAACAGGATATCGGGGCGACCGTCCGGCCAGGACTGCTTGAAGTCTTCCACCAGCTTCTCGGCTTCGCTTTCGTTGCCTGCCATCTGGTGGGCTGCCGCCTGATATATGATCGATAGCTGGCTTACCGGATCGCCCATTTCTGCGGCCTGTTCGAGGAAGTCAATCGTCTCGTCATAATTGTCGAGATAGTAATTCGAGACCGCGTAGATGTTGCGATAGACAAATCGGGAACCGGTTCTGTCCTTGTGTCGCTCGGGACTAGAACTCTCGACCGCCCGCTCAAACTGTCCGGTGAAAAGAGCGATCAACGCGTCAAAATCCAGCACGTCATAGTCATCAGGGGCGATTGCCACCGCGCGCTGCGAAACTTCGTTTGCCTCATCGAAATTACGCTTGGCAAAAGCAACCCACGCCAGAGCAGATTGCGTCCAGGCATCCTCCGGCCGCAATTGCAGCGCGTTGTCGGCATAGGTTTGAGCCGCATTGATCCGTTCCTGCCGACGGGTTCCCTGAGGGCTGAGAATTGCCTGCATGGCCGAGATCTGTGCCGCGCCGGCATGGCCACCGAAATTGTTCTTGTCGAGTTCAATAGATCGCTCGAACATCTCAAGGGTCGATTGCAGTCTTTTCGGATCCAGCGGCGGAAAAATCAGCGATCTGGCCTGGGTTGAAAGATTGAGGGATTGCAGCGCGGTGGGCGATTTTGCAAGGATCGCCTGTCTGAGCGCCGTCTCCCGTTCGCTTGTATCGACCGATGCTTCCTTTTGGCCGCCGCCTTGGCTGTTCAAGAAATACACCACAGCAATGGCCAGTACGACAACGCCGAGAAGAGCATAAAGGGGCACGCTTGACGACAGGCTGCCTCGCCATGTTTCAGTAGAAGCTTGGTCGTGATTTCCGGTGTTCTGCTGTTCGGCATTGGTGAAGATAGGCGCGTAGCCACCTTGCGGAATTTCGATCCGGACGGAATCATTGGCGCCTGAATTTTCGTAATAGTTCTCCAGGCGGCGACGCAAGCGGCCTGCATCCACCTTGACCAGGTTCAGGCCGCGGTCGTCCTGATCCATTCCGCGGTCATAGACGTCCTGAGCGATGGTCTTGCCGCGAATGAGGTCGGCGCGTCCTTCGAGTGACTCTCGGACAACATATTGCAGCAAAGCCGATAACCGTTTGGCGCCCGAAAATTCCGGGCTGTTCAATACGCCCTGAAGGGCTGTTTCCAAGGCTTGCCGATCCGGTAGATTCAGGTGACCTGACGATTTTGGAGGAAGCATGCAGGCCCTTTTCAGGTTTCGGAATTATTGCAATTCGGACAGGGGGTTCCTGGCAAATGTTACGGTAACATACCGCCTGTTCCCTTTCCAACAGGATTTAGGGCGATGATTGTGTTTGCCATTGGGATCAGTGGGTCAGCCGTTTGACAAAAAGTGTACGAGTATCAAAAATGATCCATAGTGGGAAAATGACCGCAAAAACAGGAAACCTTCTTATGAAACCAAGTCTGAGAAAGTTAACCGCGGCACTGACACTGGGCTTGTTGCCTTTTGCCACGCCAGTGCACGCACAGAACAATAATATCGCCCATGATGCAGAATATTACATTCTTGAGGCACAACATGGGGAAAAGTGGGCCCTGGAAGATGCGGAGCTGGACGCCAAGCTTACCGAATTCAAGGAGAGAAATGGCGGCAAGCCGCCGAATATCGTCTACATTCTGATTGACGATATCGGTTTTG
The DNA here is from genome assembly GCA_039030215.1 of Pseudomonadota bacterium. Taxonomy (GTDB): domain Bacteria; phylum Pseudomonadota; class Alphaproteobacteria; order Rhizobiales; family Rhizobiaceae; genus BOKV01. Next base: position 7,784 of record JBCCEP010000098.1, on the reverse strand, counting down.
GTGACCTTGGCAGCAAGACGTTGAATTCGATCCGGGGTTATGAAACGCCGGCAATCAATGAGATCGCCCGCGAGGGCATGCGCCTTTCGCGGATGTATACCGAGCCGTCCTGCACGCCGACGCGCGTTGCCTTCATGACCGGACGGCAACCGTATCGCAACGGCATGGGCAATACGGCGGTCGATATCTCTGGTTTCGGGCTGGCAGGCAAGGAAGTAACCCTGGCGGAACTCCTGTCTGATGCAGGCTACAACACCTCGCATATCGGCAAGTGGCATATGGGTGATATCAAGGAAGCCTGGCCGAATTTCCAGGGTTTCGACTATGCCGCCTTTCCGATCCATCAGCAGGGTCAGTTGACGATCTTCCACGATGATGCGGCGGATGAAGAAGTTTCGATTGGTATCGGCAGCAACAATTATGATGCGAAATACACGATCGACGGCTGGCTGCGGACTGATGCCGCCAGCATGGTGACCGGCGTTGAGGGAACCCGTGACAACAATGTCATGGAGGTCCACATGGAACCGGGCGAGCGTTGGAATGAAGCGAAATATCACGAGATGAATGTTCGCTATCAAAACCAGGCTATGGAGCAGCTGCGTGATCTGGCGGCCAAGGATGAGCCGTTCTTCCTGCAATATTGGCCGCTCTATCCGCTGACCGGTCCACGCGTGACTACGGACCAGTACACGACGCCGAATGGCGGCAACTATGTCGAGAAGATGAAGCTGGTCGATCAGTGGATTGGCGAATTGATGGCCGAGATGGATACGCTTGGCCTTGCCGACAATACGCTGGTAATCGTGATGGGCGATAATGGCCATTTCACCAAATATTCTCCGCAGTCGGGTTACACGCCCATGATCTTCAGGGGCGGCAAGGGCAGTACCACAGAAGGTGGCGTACGCGTTGACGCCTTTGTCCGCTGGCCAGGCATGATCGAAGCAGACAGTGTTGTCGGCGATATCGTGCATGTGACCGACCTGTTTTCGACAATTGCGAGACTGGGTGAAGCGACTGACGGCATTCCGACAGACCGGGTGATCGACGGGATCGATCAGACTTCGCTTTTCCTGAATGGCGAAACCCATGGTCGCCGTGACTTTGTCTTCCTGTATAATATCAACAAGCTGGAAGCGGTTGTTAAGGAGCAGTACAAGCTGGCGATCCCCGGCGGGAATATCGATAATGCGATCCTGGCCGATTTCTACGATCTGTTCCGTGATCCGCAGGAGAAATATCCGGTTTCAACCGAGATCGGTGCCTGGGGTGGTGCGAAATTTGTCCGCATGATCCAGCGGCATCTGAAACGCAAGGCCAAATATCCAGATGAAGGCCCTGCAATCGGCATGCCCTATGAGGGAATTGACAATCTGCGTCCGGAATCAAAAAAGGCGGTCGAAGAATTCCTGTTCATGATCAAGTCGCCGGAACTCTAGGAGGCAGGTCTCCGTATGGAAGTTCCGCGTATTAACCCGTGATTGAACAGAAGAATTCAATCAAGGTAAACTGCCCGGTCGGTCTGCAAAGGTCGACCGGTTTTTTTGTGTGCATTGCTCTAACAGCCAACACATAATTGGCATGGATTTGCTTGGCCATCGCGGATATGGTCCGCTCCAAGAGGGGACTGGAACTTGGAACGCAGACTTGCTGCGATATTAGCCGCCGATGTCGTCGGTTACTCAAAAATGATGGCCGAAGATGAAGTAGCGACACTAACGCTGCTGAAGGGACATCGCGCGGAAGTGTTTGACCCCAAGGTTCATGAGCATGGCGGTCGCATCATCAAGCTGATGGGTGACGGTACACTCGTAGAGTTCCCAAGCATCGTAGACGCTGTGAAATGTGCCTTGGCAATTCAAATGGCGCAGGCTGAATCGCAAGGAAAGATCCGTCTCAGGATCGGGATCAATCTCGGCGATATCATCAGTGATGGTGAGGACATTTATGGCGATGGGGTAAATATTGCTGCCCGCCTTGAAGCCATTGCCGAACCAGGCGGAATTTGTGTGTCAGAACAGGTTCACCAAAACATTCGTGCCAATATCAATGCCGAATTCTCTGATATGGGTGAGAGAATTCTGAAGAATATCGATCATCCGGTAAATGTTTGGGGCTGGGCTCCTGAAGACGAGTCATTGGCAAAGGCCGAAGTTTCAGAGCCGCTCAAATTGCCTGACAAGCCGTCAATTGCAGTGCTGCCGTTTGACAATATGTCCGGGGACCCGGAGCAGGAGTATTTTGCAGACGGGATCGTCGAAGACATCATCACTGCATTTTCTCGCATGAAATGGTTGTTTGTGATCGCCCGCAATTCCAGTTTTACCTATAAGGGCAGGGCGGTAGACATAAAGCAGGTCGGGCGCGAATTGGGCGTGCGATATGTGCTGGAAGGCAGTGTACGCAAATCCGGCAACCGAATCCGGATAACCGGTCAGCTTATCGATACATCAAATGGCACGCATATCTGGGCGGATCGATTTGATGGAGAAGTCGAGGATATTTTCGACCTGCAAGATCGCGTCACCCAGAATGTAGTCGGGACGATTTTGCCGAAGCTTGAGCAGGCCGAGATCGATCGGACAAAGCACAAGTCGACCGAAAGCCTCGATGCCTACGACTACTATCTTCGAGGTGTTGCCGAGTTCAATCGCTTTGAAGAGGAGGCAAACGGCCGTGCAATAGAATTTTTCATGAGAGCGATAGAACTGGATCCGGATTATGCGGCGGCTTATGGCATGGCGGCTCGCAGTCACGTGCAAAGGAAGGGATTTGGCTGGATTGCTGATCTGGCAAAGGAAAAGGCCGAAGCTCTCCGGCTTGCGCGAATAGCAGCCCGATTGGGCAAGGATGATGCCATCGCGCTTGCTGCTGCCGGTTTTACGATGTCGTTGTTTGGCGAGGTGGAAGACGGCGATGTCTTCATGGATCAGGCAATAAGCAGAAACTCGAACATCGCCTGGGCCTGGCATGTCAGCGGGATGTCAAAAGCTGCCATCGGCCAGCCAGAAATCGTTGTGAAGCATGCAGAACATGCAATGCGACTAAGCCCGCAGGACCCACAACAATTTGCCATGAAGGCCATGGCAGCAATTGGCTACTATTTCACGGACCAGTTCGAAGAGGCCTATAAATGGGCAGATGGGGCAATGCGCGAGCAACCGAGATTTCTCCTGTCGTCATGTGTGGCGGCAGCCAGTGCTGCAATTCTCGGGCGGGAGTCCGATGCATCAAGGGCGGTTGAGCGGATGCTTGCCATCAATCCTGATATGCGCATGTCGAACCTTGACGACTGGTTTCTCTTCAAGAGTGAGCGCGAGCATGATTTGTGGCATGAGGGCCTGCGCAAAGCGGGACTGCCGGAGTAGCTATGCATAAGAGAGAATTACGACAGCATCATTGATTTAACTGTAGCGCAATCTCCACGTGTGGATTTTGTATTCGTGGACAATTGCTCAGTTTCTGTACGTAGCCACCTTGTATGCAGCAAAGGTGAAGAAGATGCCCAAGCTTCCATCGATCCAGCGTCGGAATTTCCGATAATACATCACGACAGGCTGTGTGGAGAAAGTGATTGCATAAGCCAGATGGCCGCATATCGAAATGATTGTTGCTGAAACGATAAGCGCAATTCCTGTCCATAATGGAGCATCTGGTCCCAGGCCGAAACTTACAATTGCGATCCAGTGTAGAGCCGCTTTGGGATTTGTCATCTGGATCAAGATGCCCTGGGCGAACAGATTTTTGCCTCTAACGGTGCTCAGTTTAACTTTGCCATCTGAGTTCATCGCCGAGCGAAATGCCTTATATGCCAACCAGGTAAGATAGGCTGCGCCAAATATTTTCAGAAGTGTCACGAGACCTGCATAGGCGGTGATCAAAGCCGTCAAGCCTGCGACCGTGAGTGCTGCCCAGATGCCTGAACCGGTTCCGACTCCCAGTGCCAGAGTCGCGCCTTTTTTACGTCCCTGCTCCATCGAGGTTCCAATTATTGCCAGAATATTTGGTCCTATGCTGAAAAAGCCAACAGCAAGTATACTCAAGGCAAGCAGAAGACTCGATAACTCGGGGCTCATGGCGATCTCCAATAACAGGTATTCCAAGTTTATAGTCGAATGGGTAGACAGGAAAGGCTTAGGTTTTGGCAAGTGTGGCCCAGATTTGACGCCAGCTGCACCTTAGCCGGACATGCGAATTCCTGAATGGGCAGTTCAAGTGCCTTATCGCCGGCCAATTTGTAAACGCGGCGAAATCTACGTTTGGCCGAATGAAAAAATCTGTATTTGTAGTCCCTTGTCATGACACAAAATAGCGCTTATTCGGTATCCGAATTCCTTTCCTACGCCGGAGTCCCCTTATGGCCTTTCTTGCCGATGTAATTTCACGCGTCAAACCTTCCGCCACCATCGCAGTTGCGCAGAAGTCGAGAGATCTGAAGGCTGCCGGCCGTGATGTGATCGGCCTGGGTGCTGGTGAGCCAGATTTCGATACGCCAGACAACATCAAGGAAGCGGCGATTGATGCGATAAACCGGGGCGAAACCAAATATACCGCCGTTCCCGGCATCATCGAATTAAGGGAAGCAATTGCCGCGAAATTCAAGCGGGAAAACGGGCTCGATTATTCCCCTGATCAGATCATCGTCGGAACCGGTGGCAAGCAGATCTTGTACAATGCATTTGCCGCAACCTTGAACGAAGGTGATGAGGTGCTCATTCCAGCACCGTATTGGGTGAGCTATCCCGATATGGTGCTGCTGAACGGAGGCACGCCGGTCTTTATCGAAACCACGCTGGAGAACTCGTTCAAACTGACTCCGGAAGCGCTGGAGGCTGCCATTACGCCGAAATCAAAGTGGCTGGTCTTCAACTCGCCATCAAACCCGTCAGGGGCGGCATACTCATATGACGAATTGAAAGCACTGACCGATGTGCTGATGCGTTATCCGGAAATCTGGATACTGACGGATGATATGTATGAGCACCTTTGTTATGGCGATTTCGAGTTTGTCACGCCGGCACAGGTCGAGCCGGGCCTGATCGATCGGACGTTGACCATGAACGGGGTTTCGAAGGCCTATGCGATGACCGGTTGGCGTATTGGCTATGCTGCGGGCCCGATCGAATTGATCAAGGCGATGACCAAGATTCAGGGGCAGCAGACTTCAGGTACGACCTCGATTGCGCAATGGGCAGCAGTCGAGGCGCTCAATGGCCCGCAGGATTTCATCGGTGAACGCAAGGCCATATTCGAAAAACGGCGCGATCTCGTCGTCTCCATGCTCAATCAGGCCAAGGGGATTGAATGTCCGGAACCGGAAGGGGCGTTCTATGTCTATCCATCTTGCAAGGGATGTATCGGTAAGACGACACCGAGCGGCAAGGTGATTGAAAACGACGAGGATTTTGTCACGGAATTGCTTGAGGCAGAGGGCGTGGCCGTCGTTCATGGCACTGCATTTGGGCTCGGCCCTAATTTCAGGATATCTTACGCAACGTCGACCGAAGCATTGGAAGAAGCCTGCATGCGGATCCAGCGTTTCTGTGCGTCATTGAGATAGCCATCGTTGGCGTGAACAACCAGCTTCCTGCAGCAATATAGCGTTAATTCAAGTCGCTCTCAGCCCGCTGAAAGATTGGCGGGTGCTGGGCGACGCCCCTTGCGTAATCGCCAATTTAGTGGAACCATGTGGGGTACGGGCGGAGATAATCACGTTTCTGCCCGCCAACACCCTCTGGACGACGGCTGGCAGCGTTCTTGCTCGGCCGGCCGCCGCCCTGGATAGCGGGCCAAGCGGAGGAGGCATAATATGACAACAGAAAACGGAGAAACCCGGGCCGGAGGCAGGCGTTCGGGGCCGAAATGCATCGCCATTGTCGGTCCCTTTGCCAGCGGCAAGACCACTTTGTTCGAGGCGATTTTGGCGCGAACCGGCGCAATTCCCAAACAGCAACCGACAGGAAGCGGACAGACGGTCGGGGATGCATCGCCTGAGGCGAAAGCACATCAGATGAGTGTCGAGGCAACGGCGGCCGTTGCCAATTTCATGGGCGACGAGATTGCCTTTATCGACTGTCCGGGCTCGGTCGAATTTTCAAATGAAGCAGATGCGATATTATCGATATGCGATGCGGCAATCGTCGTGACAGAACCCGATGTCGCCAAGGTTCCGTCGTTGCAACTGATCTTTCAAAAGCTTGATGAACGCGGAATTCCGCGCATGCTTTTCCTGAACAAGATTGACAAGGCGCAGTTGGGCGTGCGCGAAACACTCCAGTTATTGCAGCCGGTAAGCAACCAGCCATTACTATTGCGGCAAATTCCACTCAGGCAGGATGGCATTATTGTCGGATCCATCGATCTGGCACTTGAGCGCGCCTATGTCTACCGCGAACACGCCGAAAGCGAGGTTACGGAAATTCCCAGTGATGACATGGCCAGGGAAGTCGAAGCGCGTTTTTCCATGCTTGAAACGCTGGCTGATCACGATGATGCGCTCATGGAGGAATTGCTGGAAGATATTGAGCCACCGCGCGATCAAGTCTTCGACGATCTGTCAGCTGATTTGCGCAATGGGCTGGTCACACCCGTCTTCATTGGCACGGCGGATAAAAGCAATGGCGTATTGCGGCTATTGAAGACCATTCGTCACGATTGCCCCGGCCTGGAAGATACCGTCAAACGGCTTGGCATCGAAGAGTCACAGGATCCAATTGCTGTTGTGGCAAAGACCGTCCACACAACACACGGTGGCAAGCAGTCAATCGTCCGGATCATGAACGGTTCCATCAAGGACGGATCAGATCTTGTCGGCCAGGATGGGCAGTCGCAGCGCATTTCCGGTATTTCGAAGCCAGTTGGCAAGACGTTGAATTCGGTATCCGATACGTCGGCTGGAGAAACGATCGTCCTTGGCAAGCTGGAGAATGCAGTCACCGGCGAATGGTTGTCGGGCGGAAAGGAGTCTGCTTCCGATGTCATTGGAGCAGAAAAGCTGGAACCTGTTTATTCGATTTCGCTGCAACCCAAGAACCGCAAGGATGACGTCAAGCTCTCGGCGGCGCTCCGCAAGCTGGTAGAGGAAGATCCCGCGTTACAGGTTATCCATGACGCTGATAATGGCGAGATCGTTCTGGCAGGGCAGGGCGAAATGCACATGCGGGTTTCCATCGAACGGCTGGAGGGAAAATACCAGATCCCTGTCGAACATGGTCAACCGCGGATTCCGTATCGTGAAACCATACGCAAAGGCACAACCCAGCGTGGCCGGCACAAGAAACAATCCGGCGGTCATGGGCAATATGGTGATGTTGTGCTGGAAATCAGACCGCTTGGACGCGGTGAAGGCTTCCAGTTCACCGACACGATTACCGGTGGCGTGGTGCCAAAGCAGTATATTCCCTCGGTGGAAACCGGTGTGCGGGAATTCCTCAAATCAGGTCCGCTTGGTTTCCGTGTCGTCGATCTGGCGGTCAATCTGAGTGATGGTTCCTATCACAATGTCGATTCCTCGGACATGGCGTTCCAGATGGCTGGCAAGCTCGCCATGCGCGAAGCGATGGATGCTTGTGGGCCAGTATTGCTGGAGCCAATCATGAAGGTTACCGTTTTCACACCTTCGGAAAGCACAGCCAAGATCACAGCATTGATCCCGCAGCGGCGAGGGCGGATCCTTGGTTATGACGCCCGACCGGGCTGGAATGGCTGGGACCAGGTCGAGGCGCTCATTCCAATGGCGGATTTGGGTGATTTGATCATTGAGTTGCGATCAGCGACGGCGG
>JBCCEP010000097.1:0-11084 GCA_039030215.1 Pseudomonadota bacterium | reverse complement strand
GGCATCTTGCCCTGGACGATTGTGGCTACCCTGGTCGTGTTTGTCATCGCCTGGATAATCCTCGAGCGGACACCGTTGGGCAGGTCAGTATTGGCGATTGGTGGCAGCGAAGAGGCTTCGACCTTGATGGGCTTGAAGGTCAATCGTGCCAAGGCGTTTGTCTATATCTTCAGCGGAGCGTGCGCCGGTCTGGCCGGTGTCTTCCTTGCCTCCAGCTATGGCGCTGGACAGCCCCTTGAAGGGATTGGATGGGAATTGTCGGCAATTGCTTCAGTGGTTGTCGGCGGTACCTTGTTGACCGGTGGCTTGGGCTCAATTCCGGCAACGCTTGCCGGTGCGCTGCTGCTTGGCCTGGTTTTCAACATCCTGAATTTCGAGAACGGCAAGGGCACAATCAGCCTGAGTGCCTATTGGCAATTGGTCATCCGTGGCGCGTTTCTGTTTGTCGTAATATTGTTGCAGACGCGGGTCATCCGTAAGCGTCAGGCGGTTTCTTGATCGGCTTTCCAAGTGAATTCGGGCACATTGTCGCATCGGTTTCTCAAAGGTAATTTTTGCCAAGAATTCAAGGCATTTATCAAAACTATCTAAACAACTATACTCGTTGAAAATCGATATTGATTGGACTAGTCTGACTTGTTGTTTCGTTGGGCATGTTAACCGACACAAGCTTGCAAGATTTAATCACTCCCACCGATGAAAGATTGGAAAACGTGGAATGACGTTCATCGAAAATATTCTGCAACAGGCTCCACTCGTTGCATTGTTCGTCACGATCGCGCTGGGATATGTTTTCGGCAAGCTCAAGATCGGAACCTTCGTACTGGGTGGTATTGCCGGAACCTTGCTTGTTGGCGTTGCCATCGGCCAGTTCAATGTGACTATTGATTCCAGCATCAAGGGCATCTTCTTTGCATTGTTCATTTATGCCGTGGGGTTCCAGGGGGGCCCGCAGTTTGTTCGGGCGCTAAATCTGCGTTCGCTTAATGAGCTGCTATCTGCATTCGTGATGTGTTTTACAGGGCTGCTGTGCGTGCTTGTAGCAGCCTGGGCCTTTGGCCTGGACCGCGGCACTGCGGCAGGTCTTGCAGCGGGCGGTCTGACCCAATCTGCAATCATCGGGACTGCCGGCGATGCCATTGCCAAACTGAATGTCTCTTCTGAGTTGATAGCGACGATGCAAGCCAATGTCGCGGTTGGTTATGCGGTTTGCTACATCTTCGGTTCGCTTGGGCCAATCATCATGGTCACCTGGTTTTTCCCGACCGTGATGCGTTGGGATATTCGCGAGGAAGCCAAGAAACTTGCCGAGGAAATGTCTGCCGGTCAGGCGTCGCTAGAGCCGGGCCAATTTGATGCTGCGTCTTCGCTCGATACCCGATTTTTCAAAGTTGGCGCCAGCAGCAAGGCAGCCGGCGCAACCGTCGGGGATATTGATGCCAGCCTGCAGGATGTGTCTGTCGAGGCAATCGTCCGCGAGGGCAATACGCTGGAACTGGCAGATGACGACAAGATTGCTGCTGATGATCTTGTTGCGGTGACGGGACTGGTAAGGAGCCTGGACAAGGCAGCAGCTTCGATCGGTGAAGAAGTTCCTCGTCCGTCCGATCTGCATCTGATCGAGGAAAAGCGCCAGGTCATCCTAACCAATCCGAAACTAGCGGAAAAAGAGCTGCACGAACTTCATGAGCAGTTCAATGAGAGCCAGCGTCGCGGTGTGTTTCTTACTGGCGTCAGCCGGGCAGGGCATGAATTGCCGGTACTGCCCAATCTCAAGCTGCAAAAGGGTGACCTATTGCAGATTACCGGTCGACCGAGAGACTTGAACCGGGTACAGCCCTTTGTCGGATACAAGATTTCAGCGGCCGCGGTGACCGATTTCGTCTTCTTTGGCATCGGCATGGCGATCGGGCTGTTGATCGGCCTAATCGAATTCCGGATTGGCGGCGTACCGGTTTCGGTCGGAAGCGGCGGTGGCTGCCTGCTGTCCGGACTGTTGTTCGGCTGGCTTCGCAGTACCCATCCGCGGTTTGCTGCGCTACCGGAAGGTGCATCCAATTTCCTGCGCGATTTCGGGTTGGCTGTATTCGTCGGCCTTGTCGGTATTTCCGCCGGGCCGCATGTGGTGACCAGTGTTCAGCAGCTAGGCCTGCTGCTGTTCTTCCTTGGTGTTGGCGTCACGATCATACCGCAGATCATTACCTTTTATTTTTCCTACTACGTGCTTCGCATCAAGAACCCGATTGAAGCACTTGCCTGTGTGGTTGGTGGCAGGAGCGCCAATCCGGGATTTGCCGCGCTTCTCAACAAGGCCGGCAATGCTACGCCGGTCGTTGCCTTTACCGTTACCTACGCGGTCGCCAATGTCTTGCTCACCCTGTGGGGACCAATCATCGTTGGCATCATATCGAAAAACCCGTCACCGTGACCGTTAGATAAGGAACCTTCAATGAGTACCGAAGAAACAAAAGATCTAGACAGTCTCAGCCCGTTCGAACTCAAGGACAAACTCATCGAGATCGCGTCCAATGACTCGCAGCGCATGATGTTGAATGCTGGACGGGGCAACCCGAACTTCCTCGCCACACTTCCGCGCAAGGCGTTTTTGCGCATTGGCGAGTTTGCTGTGCAGGAAGCCGAGCGTTCCTATTCCTATCTGGAGAGCGGATTTGGCGGGATGCCCGAGAAAGAGGGAATTCTTCAGCGGTTTGAGACCTATGGTCATCGCCAGGATGATACTGACGGCATCCGGTTTCTGTATGCCGCTATCTCCTATGCAAAGGATCAGTTGGGTCTCGACCGGGAGCAATTCCTTTATGAGTTGGTGCACGCCTTTCTCGGCTGCAGCTATCCGACGCCGCCTCGAATTCTCAATGCGGTCAACCTTGTTACAGCGGAATATTTGAAACAGGAAATGTATGGTTCGCAGCCGCACAGAGGTCCGTTTTCGATCTTTGCGACCGAGGGCGGTACGGCAGCCATGACCTATATTTTTCAGACTTTGAAACTTAATGGCCTGGTGAAGGAAGGTGACAAGGTCGCGCTGGGAACGCCAATATTCTCGCCCTATCTCGAGATTCCACCGCTGCCTGAATACGGGCTGGAAGTCGTCGATGTGCGAATGGAGGAAGATGACGGCTGGCAGTTCAGCGACAGCGAATTGAAGAAGCTTGAGGACCCGGCAATCAAGATCCTCTGTGTGGTCAATCCGTCCAACCCGCCCTCGACCAAATTGAAGGACAGCGTGTTGCACAAGCTGTCCGAACTTGTCTCCAAGAAGAGGCCGGATCTGTTCATCATTACGGATGATGTCTACGGCACATTTGCGGATGATTTTGTTTCGCTGTTTGCCACATGCCCGGAGAATACGTTGTGCGTTTACTCGTTCTCCAAATATTTCGGTGCAACCGGGTGGCGGATCGGGGCCATTGCGCTGCATGAAAACAATGCGTTCGATCGTGCGCTGGCAGCCCTGCCGGAAAAAGAGAAGAAAGTGCTGGATCAACGCTATTCTTCGCTGACGACCGAACCCCGCAAGATCAAGTTCATTGATCGCCTTGTGGCCGACAGTCGGGCTGTGGCGCTTAACCACACCGCCGGGTCCTCGACCCCGCAACAGTTGCAGATGGCACTGTTTGCAATGAACGGACTTCTGGACCGAAATGATCAGTATAAGAACGCGGCAAAGGGGCTGGTTCGCAAGCGCTACAAGACGCTGTGTCTGAATATGGGTATCGAGGCCTTACGGGGACCTGAAGAGGTCAATTACTATACGCTGATCAACCTACAAAAACTTGGCGGCCAGTTGTTTGGCAAGAAGTTTGCCGATTGGTTCGTAAAGGAAAGAAAGGGTACGGACTTCCTGTTCAGGCTGGCGCGGGAGACGGGCGTGGTCCTGTTGCCCGGCAAGGGGTTTGAAGTGCTGGATGCTTCGGCCCGGGTATCATTGGCAAATCTTACAGAGGCCGAGTATCGTGACATTGGTCAGTTCACGCGGCAGGTACTCGACGAATACGGCAAGGAATTTTCGGCAAAAGGCTGATCCTGATTTGCCTTCGCAACTTGTTCCCAAGGAGTAAAATGAACATGAAAAAAAGACTTACAAACATACTTTGCGCCGGAATATTGGCAGTTGCTGGTTTCGCCGGCAATGCTGTTGCCCAGGACATGTCCATGGAAAAATTTGAAGCCATGCTGAAGGAAACTGCCGACAAGGTGGGTCTAGCCTGCGGTCCTGAGGTCGACAAGTTCTGCACGACGGTCAATCCGGGAGAAGGCCGAGTAATCATGTGCATGATCGCCCATAGCGACCAGATCTCCAATGATTGCAGTTCTGCGCTTCTGGACGCAGCGGTGGTCTTCGGTGATGAAGCGAATTTCTTCCAATATGCCGCAAGTGTGTGCGAAGGAGATATCGAGAAGAGCTGCAGTGGCATCGAGCCTGGAAATGGCAAGATAGCTGCCTGTCTGCAGGAAAATCAGGCTTCTGTTTCACCACCCTGCCAGGAAGCGATCAAGGCGTATGAGATGCGCCTGCAATAGGCTGATTTAACGCCTTTAGCTGGTAAGTTGCGCGCGCCTGGATCAAATCCTTTTTGAAGGCGCGCGGGACACTTTATTCATGGCGTCTAACGTGGTGTTTCGTGTGCTTGGCGAGCGCAGACAGAGGCTTTTTCGAGCCGCTGTCTGGGCTGGCGTCGTCCTGCGGTCTTGATGGTTCGCGCATATCCAATGCCAGATAGATCGAAATTGCATTGAGGGCAGCCAATGCCACCAGTGGCAGCAGCACGCTTTGCAGCTGGGCGACGAGGCCTAGAATTGCCGCAAATATTATCCCGCCTATTCCTGCAACGATGTCACCGAGCGCAACCATGTAGGGACGTTCTGTTTCGGAAGACATTGAAAGCAGATAGAGAAAACGCCCGTTTTGAACCCCGCCGATTCCAAAGGATAGAAAGAAGAGAACGCCTGCGTAGACCCAGGGATTGCTGGCAAGGCCGACGAAGTCGAATGCGACGGCCATCAGCGCAGAAAGGCAGGCGATAAGCGAAGCACCTGCAATCGTGTAGCGGATCGATTTTTGTATAACCCTGCGCCACAACAAGGCGCCAATCGCGGTACCGGCGCTGGTCGCTGTCACGAATATGCTCAGTATGTGGGGTGTCGACAAGTGATAGGTCGCGGCGTGGATCGTATAGAACGGCGTCGCCAGTTCGACCGAAAGAAAGAAGATCCGGGCAATCAGAAACTTCCGGTACCAGGGATATTGCACTGCCAATTTCCACCCTTGGCCTACCTGGTTCAGGAAACCTGCCGACTGTTCCTGCGGAGATTCTTCCTTGTCCTGATCAGCCTGCGGCTTTGTAACCGCAAGCCTAAACAGAAACAGGCAGGCGGCCAGGAGAGAAAGAACTCCCATCCAGAGTAGGACGCGGTGGCGCTGGTAGGCGGTGTCACCACCCATTAAATCACGTGTGAGCCAGACAGCGACAATCGCCAGGATGCAACTTCCGGCCAGCTGGGTAAACACGATGTTGCCGCGGTCGGATTCCTCCAACTCAGTTCCGTAAATCTGGTTGCTGCCCAGCGCCCAGATGCCGACACACAGACCGAGAATAATGGAAACGGCGATAAACAGGGCAATGGCAGCCCAAATCGGTACGTTCTCTGCCGAAAGCGCGACAAGCGCCAACAGCCCGGCAATCACCAGGTTGGGGAAGATCATTGCCAGACGGGCGCGCTCTCCGACCTTGATGTAGGGTGAAATAATCACCTCTATGATCATTCGCGCAGCCTTTACGCAGGGAAGCAACAGGCCGGCGATGAATTGCGGTGCGCCCAATGCAAGGTACAGAAATGGCAGCACCATTCCGGGGCTGGCGAGGATGTCCGAGACTGACTCCCCAATGCCGGACCACAAAAGGTAGGATCGATTTTTGTTGGTACCGGCTGGCTTTGATTTACTCGATTCAGCCATATTGATTCTGGTTTGGCTCGCTCGGCTGCACGTACCAATACAACAAAACCAGAAAGCCTATTATCGGAATGAATCCGATCAGGAGCCACCAGCCGGAGCGCCCGATATCGTGCAGGCGACGGCAGGCGACGGCAATGCAGGGAAGCAACAGAGCGAGGCTGACCAGGAAACTCAAGGGTTGCCCGGCATCCTCTTCAAATCTCTCGAAGCCCAGAATGGGTGCTATCACAGCTGCATCTATCAATTGCGTAACAACCATTAGTATCAGCATTGCCAGGATCCACCACCAATATTCCGGTCGCGTAGCCCGCCCGGTGAAGGTTGCGTATTTCGACAAGACCGTACGTATTGATTCTTCGAAGCCCATCTATTTTCCCCGTGTTCAGATCCCGCTCTTTGGCCGACTATTGAATCGATACATCAATGTTGTAGCCGACCGTTTTGTCTGTATCACGATCATTGCCCATCAAATAGGCCCTGATCGTGTAGTCGCCGCTTTCCGGCAGGTTTATCCTAGCTGTATTGCCGTCCATGGATCCATTGTAGATCGCTTCTCCTGTGCTGCCGGGCGGCAGAATGTTGAAGTAGATTGTGCCATTGCCATTGGTATCGGACACCTTCAACTCCACAAACAACTCCTGGTCGGCATTCGCGCCCAGCCGATAATCGAAATATTCGTCACCAACGATCGTGCCACTGATCATGGTTCCGAAATTGCCGGCTTCAAACTGAACATCAGATGTCATCTGGGCAAATGCCGGCAGTGAAACCATTGCAGACAGCGCTACAAAGACTGAAAGACCCGTTTTCATGTAGGCAACTCCGATTTGGTGGATTGGCAGTGAGCGTGAATATTGCAGATAGCACAGACCTCCAATTTTGCAATTGGGCGAAATGCCGGCCGCTGATCCTTTTTTCCGTTGCAAGGCAATCCACCATTTTCCTGCTCGCCTTTTGAGCTTGATGGCATTAGCTTGTTACATTCGATCTGTACGTAATTTCTGTCTGATGACCAAAGGTGGCCGGTCAAATGCGCTTGCTGGTTCTAATTTTCTCCTTGTTGTGTTCGCCCGCCTGGGCCGAAGAAGTGGAATTGGAGCTGGTGTTACTAGCTGATGCTTCGGGTTCCATTACTGACTATGAAATCCAGTTCCAGCGTCAAGGCTATGCTGATGCAATCACCGATCCTGCTGTGCTGGCGGCCATAGCTGGAACGAATTATGGCTCAATTGCCGTGACTTATGTGGAATGGGCTGCAAATACCGCCGTTGTGGTCGATTGGAAAAAAATCGACGGGCCTGAGAGCGCAGCTGCTTTTGCCAGTGCGTTAACGGCGCCACCCAGACAGGCTTTTGGCCGCAATGCAATCGGTGCGGCGCTGCTTGATGGAAAGCGGCTTATCGAAACAAATGAATTCACCGGATGGCGGAAAGTCATCGATTTTTCCGGTGACAGCCCCAATAATTTTTCCGGTCCGTCGATTGAGGAGGCGCGCCAGGAAGTGATTTCGGCAGGTATTACAATCAATGCCCTGCCAATCCTGTGCCGCTTCTGCGATACGCCGGTTCGATATGCCGACCTGGGAAAGATCTATGAAGAACAGATTATTGGCGGTATGGGTGCTTTTGTCATCACGGCTGTCAGTGAAAAGGACCTGGCTGTTGCTATTCGCCGCAAGCTCATTCTGGAAATTGCCGGAACCATGCCGGAGCGCAGGGCAGAGATAAAAGCAGACGGTAATCCGATCGAATAGGCTGCGGGTTCCTCCGCAGTTTTCATTCCCAAATTTGCAGGACATTTAATGGAAGTCATCAGCGTATTGATCGATCCGATCCTGCCGGTCTTTGCGATCATGGCACTGGGCTTTGTGATGGGCCGGACCGAGATCACCACGGTCGATGATGCCCGCGTCGTCAACCGGTTTGCGATGAGTGTCCTGCTGCCCATCATGGTTTTCGACCTGATCGCAAATGCACCCGTCCACCTGTTCAGCATCACGCCGCTGCTGATTTATGGCGGCGGACAGCTTCTAGTGTTTGTGGCAGGTTATTTTCTGGCGACCCGGATTTTCGGCATTGATCGGGAGCAGTCCGTACTCCTGGCGTTCTGCGGCGTATTCGCCAACAATGTGCTTTATGTGCTTCCGATCTCGGAGATCCTTTATGGCAAGGATCAAATCCTCCCGATCACGTCGATAATCACCTGGGATGCCTCCTTTGCATTTGGTGGAGCGATCATTTTCCTGCAGTTGATAATCCTCGGGAAGGTCGCGCCATCCAAAGTGGCAAAAACGCTTGGAACAAACCCGATTTTGATCGCGCTGGTCGCCGGCCTTGCTTTCGCGTTTGCTGATCTTCCGATACCGACGCCGGTTCAGACCTTTCTTGATTTCAACAGTGCTGCTGCTGCTCCTGTCGCCCTGTTTGCCATGGGGGTTGTGCTGTCGCAAACCAGATTTAAGATCGAGCGGGAAGTTCTGTCATTTACACTGATCAAGCTGCTGATATTTCCGTTTATCATCTGGCTCGGTCTTGAGTTTCTGACGCCTGCCGAGCCAGGGCGGGAGCAATACCTTCTGGGCGCTGCGGGGCCATCCGGTGCCATGGCGTTCACGCTCGCATTTCTTCATGGCATACGGACTGACGCGATTGCCCAGGTAATCGTCATCACGAGCGTACTGACCTTGATCTCCCTGGCCCTGCTTGCCTAGCCGCCCATGATCTGTTTGCGACGCTCCTGCATGCGCTCGTTCGACTCGATCGTTCCGTCATGGAACGAGCCGAACCATTTGTCCCAGGGCATTTCGAGCGAGCCGTAATTGCATTCAAAGTAGCGATGGTGCAGCTGGTGGTGAAAGGTTCCAAGAGCAAGACGTTCCCTGTCCTTTAACAACAGCGCCTGATAGCCCGCATGGGTCGTCACTGCGGTCAGCGTGTAATATTGCAGATGGAAAATGATATGCAGCGGATGAGCGCCGACCAGGAAATGGATGAAGACCGATCCAAGATAGATTGCATGTTCGATGGGATGCATCGAGAGGCCGGACCAGGGGCCGATATTGATGTTGCGATGGTGGACGGAATGGACGTGTTTATAAATGAACGGTAGATGGATCAGCCGGTGTATCCAGTAAAAATAGAAGCTTTCCCAAAGCGGTATCAGCAGGAAGAGCGCGACGAACCAGACCGGATTTACCGTCCAGGAAATCCATGGCACGTAGCCATTGGCAAGGGACCAGAGCATTATGACTTCATAAAGCGTCCAGAAGAACACGCCGGAGCCGAGCGTCCAGAACATGTTGTCTCGTACCTGGCCGCCTAGCGTGAACTGCCGGCCCTTTGTCATCAGCGGACGGCTGTCATATCTGAGTTTCTGGCCCTGTCTGGAAAAGGTATAGAACCAAAGATGCAGGGCGCCCGCGACCAGGAAGATCAGTAGAAAATTGCGGACGTAGATAAGAGCGATCCAGCCAAACGCAAAACTCTTTGCTTCTTCCATCGAAGGAGAGATCCAAAGATAGCACGCGATCGCTATGCCCAATATGATCAGTTTTTCGGTAATCAGAAACCAGGAAGCCCAAACCCATTTGACCATCGCGATGGGATTCAGCGGCCAGGTGAAAAACGGCGAGACCGTAATGGGTACCGCTGGTATGTGATTCCACCCTTTGAGCTGTTGTTCCGACATGTGCGCTTTCTGCGGGTTCATCAAAAGAAACAGATATGGGATTTTCTAACGCAAAATTGGGAAAATCGTAAGGATGCCGGTGATTAAAAACAGCTCGCGTGTTGGCACGATTTCAACCAAACTGCCCAAATTTATGATCGAAACAATATCACAGAAATGGGTAACGACAGGAAGATCGTGCGTGATGAACAGGAATGCCTGATCGAGTTCCCGCTGCAAGGACTTCAACCAATTCCGGCGTATCTTTATTGGTCCAGGGATTTCAAGTAGGCGATGATGTCAGCAATTTCTTCCGGTTTCCTGACCAATTGATGCCCCATGGAAGTTCCTGGAACCGTCAGCATCGGGCGCAGGGCATAGGCGTAGAGTCGATCATCGGTCCACACGCCGCCAAATTCCCGCAAGGCATCCGAATATTTGAATGAGGTATCGCGCGCCACCTGCTGGCCCAGAATGCCAACTATGTTCGGACCCCGGTCAAAAGTTACCGGATCCGCGTCGCCGGCTTCGATTGCGTGGCAGGTCCTGCAATAGGTGCCAGCAAGCTCGCGGCCTGTCTCTGCGTTCGCTCTGGCCAATATTTCAGATGCGGGTTCAACAGGTGTCGCAACCGCGCCTGCTGCACGCAAAGCATCGGCAATCTCGAGATTGTCTTCCTGAAGCGCGAGATGCAAAGGCGTCATTTCTCCGAGCTTGTACCGGTTTCCACCGTGACCAACGACAATCGCATTTACATCAGCGCCAGCATTGATCAGTATTTTGGCGATGTCATTACTGCCGACTTTTGCCGCTATGTGCAGAGGCGTTTTGTCGTCTTTGTCGCGTGCATCAACTTCGGCGCCGTGCTGAATTAAGGCTGAAGCTGCGTTAGTTTGACCGCGGTTTGCGGCAGTATGTAATGGTGTCCCCAACAGGTCACTCTTCGTGCCTAGTTCTGCTCCGCGTACCGCAAGGATTTTGATGATGTCCGCATGGCCGTGTAATGCCGCCCAGTGAAGCGCGGTGCCGACGCCGTGGATTTCATCGACTTCGGCTCCCTCGTCCAGCAATTGCGTAACAAGTTCGGCATCTCCGGACTTTGCCGCATCGCGGAGCGGACCTGCCATTGTCGCTTGGCATGTGAAAAGAAACAGAACCATCGCTATGGGAACATAACGCATGCCCGATACCTACCAGTTTCGTCGCCCGGTGCCTATAAAGGAAAGTCTGCGCAATTGACGTGGCAACAGCATGTCATATGAGGTGATCATCGCAAAATCTTGCCAAAAGTCGGGGCGCCCGGAATTGTCGGCCGCTAATCCGATGTGCTGCCGGACTTCATCTGAACGCGGTCATGCAGGCGTTTAACCCGAATTGCCAGGACCAGCATTACGGATGCAAAGACGAATGCGGCAAATGCCAATAACCAACCAATGGTAAT
>JBCCEP010000096.1:0-11103 GCA_039030215.1 Pseudomonadota bacterium | reverse complement strand
TTCCCGGAAGCTGAAAGGAACCGGGAGATCACGCTTGCGATTATCGAATATGTTGAATCTGCAAGAGAGCAATCCGATACCGGCGAAGAAGCGGGAATTGGGGCTGATGAAGTTGTCTTTGATAATGAAGCCGGACGCGGCGCAGACACCCAGATCGAGGCGACTGATGAACAAAGTGCGCCACTGACCTCGGAACAATGGCTGCAATCGATCGACACAAATATGAGTGATTTCCTTCGAAGTCGCTTTCTGCTTGATAATGCTGGAGGCAATTAATGTTGCGCTGGCTACTGTTACCGATCCTGATTTTGTTCGCCACGGTTGTCGCCAGTGCACAAAGCGATGTGAAAGTTTCATCCGAACTGGATGAGGCCGAGACGATTGTCGGGCAGCCGGTGACGCTTCGAGTTAAAATCCTGGTTCCAACCTGGATGACCAAAGGGGCCGAATTTCCCAATCTGGAGGTTCCGGGCGTGATGGTGCGCCTGCCGCAACGTTCGGGCGGCCCGGTTTCGGAGACAATAGATGGAGAAACCTGGTCCGGCGTAACGCGAGGATACCAGATATTTCCTCTGCAAGTGGGGACTTTCGAGGTTCCCGGCCAGAACCTCAGGATCACCTATGCCGATCCTGACACCAACGCGCCTGTCGAGGCGGAAATCCAGTTTGATGGCGCCCGGTTCAGGAGTATTCTTCCGGAAGGCGCGATAGATCTGAACCCACCGATCGTCGCAAACAGTTTTTCTTTGGAGCAAACAGTCGAAGGGGAAGCAGAGCTTGATGCCGGTGGCGCGATCACACGCACGCTGACCGCCAAGATCGATGGCACGACGCCGGTTCTGATTCCTGAATTGACACCGAAATCGGGCAATGAATTACTGAAAGCCTATACTGATGAACCTGTCGTCAATGAGAACGAAAATCGTGGCGTATTGTCCGGTTCCCGGACCGAGAAAACTACCTATATCGGCCAGTCTGCCGGAACCACGACAATTCCAGCTGTCACATTTTCCTGGTTCAATCTGGAAAGAAATGAAATCGAGACCGTTACTATCCCGCAAATCGACGTGACTGTCGCGGAAGGTGCCGGGGTTTCTTCGCAAGGTGTGGATATACGGCAGCTGGGAATATGGGGAATTTGGTTGCTTGCTGGCGCAATACTGATCGCGGTTCTCTATCGATATCTGTATCCGCCAATCCTCGCTTATCTGGAGGAGAAGCGGCGCGAAAGGCTGGCCTCCGAAGAACACGCCCATCATCAAGTGCTGCAAGCCATCAAGTCAAAAGATTTGAATTCAGTTTCCCAGGCGGTCGAAAACTGGCTGGCATTTTATCCCGGCGTAAACGATCGGCTGCAATCCGATATTGCAGCGAGCCTGTCAAAGCTTGGCGCCATTGAGTTCGGTACAGAACCTGCTGCTATCAAGTCTGCCGATTGGGATACGTTTCAAAAAGACTATCGACGATTACGGAAGCGGGAACTGGAAGAGAAGTCCCATGCCGTCGAACGCTCCGTGCTGCCGGCGCTCAATCCGGGCTGGAACCCGAGACACTGACTATTCAATTTGCGTACCTGACCGGCGTCCTCACAAACCCGGAATAATATAGTTCATGATCGCTTCCATCCTAATCATGACCTTGCGGATGACGTGGGTAAACGCAACGCTTTCGGTATAGATCGCCACGGTGCCGGCATTACCGGGCGTCATTACCGCGTCATCCTCCGGATTATCCAATACAATTCGGATCATGAACGGTTCTGCCTGAATGCTGCCTGCGGTCAGCAAATTACCCGATACGATTGCCTGACCCTGCGAGGCTATCTGGAGCACTGTTTCCACTTTTGCAGATACCACCCTGCCCGGCTCCGCCTTGAATGCGATTTCTGCAAGTTGATCAGGTTTCACATAACGCAACTGGTTCTGGTTGATTTCTGCCACGATCACCTTTTCCGAGGTATCGACAAAAACCATTGCTGGTGCCAGTGGCAGGTTCGTAACCCGCTGGCCGACGGACAAAGCCAGATTGGTCACATATCCATCGCTGGGCGCCAATACGGAAGTCTGTTCCAGATTCCAGATTGCCTGCTCCAGTTGCGAGCTTGCTTCCGCGACCTTGGCGACAACCCCGTCGGCGGTGACGGCCCCGATTTCAGTTTCCAGTTTCGAGATCGTCGCCTCAACCTCCTCGACAACCGATTCAGCGCTGTCCAGATTTGCCTGACGGGTTTCCAGCCGATTTTCGGCAATGACGCCGCGATCGACCAGTTGCTTGTCGTCATCGAATTGGGATTGTGCAAGATCGCGGTTGGCCTCGGCACGGCGCAATTGTGCCTGGGCGGCAACGAGGGCATCCTGATCCTGCTTGACCTGGGTTTCCACCCGGATCTTCGAAGCTGACGCAAGATCAACGGCAATCTGAAATGGTTCCGGATCTACCTGGAAGAGCAGGTCACCCTGCTTCAGCGGGACATTGGGGCTTACTGCTATTTCGGTGACCTGTCCGCTGATATTAGGAACAATCTGAACAGCCCTGGTCATTACCCGAACCGGACCGGACGGGGCGCCCCACTGCATGGGAATGAAAAGGAATATGAACAGAACCACGATCCAGACGATTGTCGTCAGCCAGGTCATGGCTGAATTGGGCACGATCTTCATCTTGATCAGGACAAACAAGACCGCGACATAGGCAAGGGTCAGGAATGCGATCATGATCGGGCCTCCTGACCATCTGATGGACTAGCGTCCCGGGATGGTTTGACTTCCGCGCCCGCTTGTTTCGTGAACGCCCATATCAATGCTAGAGGCCAGAATATGCCGGCGCCAAGTGCTCCGACCCATCCAGCCACATTAATCGCATCGCTTTGCGGGTGATTTCTTTGCCGGGCTATCTTTCCAGGCAGCATTGCCAAGACAATGAAGCCCACCAGCAAGGCCAAGATCAATATGATCAAAACGATCCAGGCAAAAATATCCAAGCCTGTCATGAATTCTCCCGGGGTTGGAATTATTGGGTGAGCAGGTTAATCCAATTCGAGCCATGATCAAGTTTTGTCGGATTCCATTGGATAGCCAAGCTGGAATATGAATAAAAACTGATATTTCCAAAAAAGAGTGAGCCAAGCCAGACGCGATTGGATATACAGATTCGGCAGTTGCGATAAACAACAGGATTTTGAAGCATGAAGGACGAAGTCGTTTTAGTCACAGGCTCTATGGGTTGTATTGGCGCCTGGGTGCTTCGCCATCTTGTTGATCAAGGATCGAAGTTTGTCGCCACGGATTTGGGCGATGATCCCGTTCGCCCGAGGCTGCTGCTTTCGGAAGATGAAATTGCCGATATCAATTGGCAAAAACTGGATGTGACTGACACTACGGCTGTCAATGAAACCGTCGAAAAATTCGGGGTAACGCACATTATTCACCTGGCCGGGCTCCAGATCCCGTTCTGTCGCGCAAACCCTCCGCTGGGTGCAGCAGTCAACGTTGTGGGCACCGTCAATATCCTGGAGGCTGCGAGGAAAAATGGTGTGCAGGGTATTTGTTATGCGAGTTCTCTGGCGGCCCTTGGACCGCCGGAACTCTATCCCGAATTACCCGTACGCGATGATGTGCAGACTGCGCCGACCAACCTGTATGGCGTCTACAAGGTCGCCAATGAAGAGACGGCCCGCATCTATTGGCAGGATTGGCAGGTCGGGAGCATCGGCATTCGCCCCTATAATGTGTTTGGCGTTGCCAGGGATCAGGGAATGACCGCAGATATTGCCAAGTCCATCCTTGCCACCGCGGCCGGAAGGCCATTCCATATTCGTTATGGTGGCGATCTTGCGCTTCAGCATGCCAGCGATGTTGCGCAAACCTTCATAAATTCCGCGCGCGCCGAATATAAGGGTGCTGTCGTTTGCAACTTGCGCAATGACGTAACCGATGTTCAGACATTTGTCTCGAAGCTGTACGGGCTCTACCCGCAGGCCGAGGTCAGTTGTGAAGAGGACAACGTTCTGCCATTTCCGGCCGATCTTGATGACAGCGGGTTGCGTTCCATACTCGGAGACATTCCACACACCCCGTTGGAAGACGCCATACAGCAGGATTTCGAGCAATTCAGCAGATTAATTGAGACTGGTAAAATTGATTTGAATCAATTGGATAACTAGGTTTTCTAATCCGTCTTCTGTTTTTATTCCCTCTTTTTGCGGTTATAGAACCGTACCGCGATCGGTGCGCCCAGGATCACCAGGACGACGCGTGTAAGATGGTGGACGATTACAAACCCCAGATCTGCGCCTACCAATATGGCCAGGACCGTCATCTCCGCCTGTCCGCCGGGGGCAAATGCAAGGAAGCCCTCCACCGGATTTGCCAGCCCCAGCTGTGTGACGATTTGAGAGAAAACCGCCGCCAGGGCTGCCAGTATCAGCACGAACAAGGTACCAGCGAAAACGAACTTTCGGAGCTCCGCAATTGTTACGCCGACATATCCGACTCCGATGCCGATGCCGATGAGGAACTGCGCGGCCACAATGGCTTCTGCTGGCGGACGGTAATGCAGGACCCCGGTCAATGAAAGAATTGCTGTCAAAACCATCGGTCCGATAATTGATGCACCAAACAGCCCTGCCCTTGCCCATACCTGCCAGCCGACCAATCCGGCAACGATCATCATAAAGATTTCAAACAGTGGAATATCTGCTGCCGGTAAACCAACCGGATTGGTGAATTCGGCATCAAAGGCGAACTTCAGAAAAATTGGTGCCACCGTAACAACCAACAAAACCCTGGTCGCATGTATTAGGGATAACGCTCGTGGATCACCGCCAGCTTCGGTTCCAAATATGACCATGTCCTGGAGGCCGCCCGGCATCGCCGAATACCAGGAGGTAATCGGATCAAATCGGAATATCTTGTTGAAGAATGGTACGCCGATTATTGCAATGATGATGATGTAGAGCGGGATGAACGCAACTGATGCTGCCATTTGCGGAAGTTGGGAGAATACCTGCGGTGTGATCGAGGCTCCAATGGCTACTCCCAATATCGTACGCGCGATCACTGAAATCTGTCCAAGGCCCATCAGCTGACCACCAGCAATTGCAACAATCAGACAGGCTGCCATCGGACCGAACAGAAAGGGAAGCGGCAAATCGAGCCAATAAAAGATCAAGGTACCGACGATTGCGACACCCACAGTCGCCGCCCTAGCCTTGAGGTTCAAGGTGCCCAGCTTCAAGGAACTACGCGCTTTCATTCTACTGATCCAAATTCCTTAAGAAGCAGATTTGGGTGAGGTGCGGCACATGTTGCCAAAGTCAATTCAGCAAAATCTGTTTAGCACAAGCATTTGCCGGATACTCAATAATCCGGTGCGAGAATGATTTCAGGAATTGTACGAAGACTGTGAAGGTGAATGGCCAATACTTTCGGATAATCATAGTGACAGTTGAAAAAATATGTGTTTCGCTACGTTTCCAGCGGCTAACCCTGAGTATTCCAAAACGCCGCAGTAAAATTGGAGAAATTGCCCAATGACAATGAAAACAATATTGGCTGCAACGGCATTAGCAGGCGCGTTGATGGCGTCACCTGTGAGTGCCAAAACACTGGTATATTGTTCCGAAGGGTCACCTGAGGGGTTTGATCCGGCACTTTATACTGCAGGTACTACCTTCAATGCGTCATCCCGACCGGTATATAACAGGCTGGTGGAGTTCGACCGCGGCACGACAAACGTCATTCCGGGTCTTGCCGAGAGCTGGAGCGTTTCAGAAGACGGCCTTGAATATACCTTCAAGCTTCGACCCGGTGTGAAGTTCCATACGACCGACTATTACACGCCGACCCGCGACTTCAATGCTGACGACGTGCTCTTCACGTTTGATCGGCAACGGGATGCCGACCATCCCTGGAACAAATATACTGAAGGTACCGCCTGGGAATATTTCGACGGCATGGACATGCCGAACCTGATCAAGGATATCGTCAAGGTTGACGATATGACGGTCACATTTGTGCTGAACAAGCCAGAAGCACCAATGGTTGCGAACCTGGCCATGGATTTTGCGTCGATCGTCTCGAAAGAATATGCCGACAAACTTGAGGCCGACGGCAAGCAGGGCGACCTGAATCAGGCGCCTATCGGCACCGGACCCTTCCAGTTCGTTGCCTACCAGAAGGATGCGGTAATCCGGTACAAGGCCCATCCGGACTTTTACAACGGCAAGCAACCAATTGATGATCTGATCTTTGCGATTACCACCGACAATGCGGTGCGAATGCAAAAGCTGATGGCTGGCGAGTGTCATGTTGCGCCCTATCCAAACCCCGCAGATCTGCCCGGGCTCCAGGCTGATCCCAATATCAATGTCATGGAGCAGGAAGGCCTGAATGTTGGCTATCTTGCATACAACACGACAGTTGCTCCGTTTGACAATCCGAAGGTCCGCAAGGCCCTGAACATGGCGATCAACAAGCAGGCGATTATTGATGCGGTGTTCCAGGGCTCCGGCAAGATTGCCAAGAACCCGATACCGCCAACAATGTGGTCCTATAATAATGCGATTACCGATGATCCGTATGATCCAGTCGCTGCCAAGAAGATGCTGGAAGAAGAAGGTGCCGGTGGATTGAAGATGAAAATCTGGGCGATGCCGGTAGCACGCCCCTACAATCCAAATGCGCGCCGAATGGCGGAACTTATTCAGGCCGATTTCAAGGGCATTGGTGTTGACGCGGAAATTACCTCCTATGAATGGGGCGAGTATCTGAAGCTCTCGCGCGCACTGGATCGTGACGGCGCAATTCTGCTCGGCTGGACCGGAGACAATGGTGATCCGGACAACTTCCTGGCGGTCCTGCTTGGATGCGCAGGCCGGGAAAACTCAAACCGCGCCCAATGGTGCTACGAACCATTTGAGGAAAAGATCCTTGCGGCGAAGGTAACCGCCGACAGGGATGAGCGCACCAAGCTCTATGAAGAAGCGCAGGTTATCTTCAAGGAGCAGGCGCCATGGGCAACCATCGCCCATTCGGTTGTTTTCATGCCAATGTCGAAAAAAGTCATGAACTACAAGATGGATCCACTCGGCAGTCACCGTTTTGACGGTGTCGACATCGCCGAATAATGATCGAAAGCCCGGGCAGCTAGATAGCTGTCCGGGTTTTTTCCAAGATGGACAATCATAAACTCCTGAAATTGGTTGATACTGCCGCCAAGGCGGGAGTGGATGCAGTTGCTTTGGTGCCTGGTCCGAATTTCAGGAATCTTTTCGGGCGCGATTTTCATCTGATGGAACGACCGCTTGTTGTCATTGTTCCAAGCACTGGCAGTCCGGTTGCCATTGTTCCCAATCTCGAGATGGCATCTTTTGAAGAGATCGGCTTTCCCGGACAGGTATTCGACTGGCGTGACGAAGACGGGTACGAAGCGGCGTTTGAGGCTGCTGCCGACGCCCTGCCAGAATTGAGAGATGCCAAACGGTTTGGACTTGAAGCGCAGCGGATGCGAGCCTTCGAACAGATGGCGCTCGCGCGGGTGTTTCCGCAAGCCGCGCTCACAGACGAACACCAGCTCATATCGTCGATCCGGCTGATCAAAGCAGATCGGGATATCGTCTTGCTAAGAAAGGCGATCAGCATTTCGGAAGCGGCGCTTGAGGCGACGCTCGCGCAAGTACAAATCGGCCAGACAGAGATGGAAATCAGATCGATTCTGATGCGTGAATTGTTTTCGCATGGCGCTGAAGAACTTGCCTTCGGTCCGATAGTTGCCGCGGGCGACAATTCAGCACAGCCGCACGCATCGTCGCGCAGCGATTACAAAATCAAGGCAGGTGATGCCCTGTTGATCGATTTCGGTGCCTGCTTTGGTGGCTACAATGCCGATATCACCCGGACTTTCTTTGTTAGGGAAGTGTCTGAATACGACCGGGCATTTTACGAGACCGTTCAAGCCGCCAACAAGCGCGGAAAGGATGCAATACGCGCCGGCAAGACGGCTCATGAAATTGAAGACGTGGTTCAGAAGGTGCTTGAGGAAAGCCAGTTTGCCGAATTCAAGCGACACAAGACGGGCCATGGGCTTGGGCTGGACGTGCATGAAGCGCCACAAATCATGCGCGGCAATGATGCGGAGCTGAAAGCAGGAATGGTATTCACAGTGGAACCTGGCCTTTATCGAATTGGCGAATGCGGCGTCCGTATTGAAGACGATGTGGTCGTCACTGAAACAGGAATGGACTGTCTCACAGGCTTTTCCCGCGAATTACGTCTGGTTGGATAGCTAATGCTGTTATTTTTGCTTCGACGTCTGACAGTTCTCGTGCCAACTTTTCTTGGTATCACGATTGTCGCCTTCGGCTTTGTCCGGGTCCTGCCCGGAGACCCGGTCCTGCTAATGGCCGGAGAGCGTGGCTTGTCGCAGGAGCGGTACGATGCGTTGTTGAAACAGTTTGGTTATGACCGGCCGATCTGGGAACAATATCTCACCTATCTGGGCAATCTCCTGCAGGGTGATTTCGGCAATTCGATTGTCACCAAGAAACCGGTCCTGTCCGAATTCTTTGCCCTGTTTCCGGCCACGCTTGAACTGGGTCTATGTGCCATCCTGCTTGCGATCGCAATAGGAATTCCTGCCGGCGTGATTGCGGCCACCAATCGCGGCTCATTTCTCGATCAGGGCCTGATGGGCACCGCGCTGGTTGGCTATTCCATGCCGATTTTCTGGTGGGGTCTGCTTTTAATCATCCTGTTTTCAGGCATGCTGCAATGGACGCCCGTCTCGGGTCGTATTTCGCTGCTCTATTATTTTCCGCAAGTAACAGGTTTCATGCTGATCGATAGCCTTTTGTCTGGTCAAAAGGGTGCTTTCAGTTCCGCAGTCAGTCACCTGATCCTGCCAACCATTGTGCTTGCGACCATCCCTCTTGCCGTGATCGCTCGCCAGACCCGCTCCGCCATGCTTGAAGTGCTTGGCGAAGACTATGTCAGAACAGCGCGCGCCAAGGGCATGTCGGAAGGCCGTGTAATCGGAATTCATGCGCTCAGAAACGCGCTGATCCCGGTGATCACAGTTATCGGACTGAGTGTGGGTACCCTGCTGGCCGGTGCAATCCTGACCGAAACGATTTTTTCCTGGCCCGGCATCGGCAAGTGGATGGTCGACAGCATATCCCGACGTGACTACCCGGTGGTCCAAGGCGGGTTATTGCTTATTGCAACCGTTGTGATGGTGGTCAATCTGTTGGTCGATATGGCCTATGGATTTATCAATCCACGCATCAGGCACCATTGAAGAAGAGGCAAAAATGACAGACCAAACCGCCTCGGAAGTAGATAGCCGCAAATCCAAGTGGCAGATGCGATTGCAAATGCTGTCGGAGTTCTGGTTTTATTTTTCGGAGAACCGCGGTGCGGTTATCGGGCTTTGGGTTTTTGCTTCATTGGTATTGATCGCAATCCTGGCACCAATCATCGCACCCCATGCCCCGAATGAGCA
Organism: Pseudomonadota bacterium; assembly: GCA_039030215.1. GTDB lineage: Bacteria > Pseudomonadota > Alphaproteobacteria > Rhizobiales > Rhizobiaceae > BOKV01. The sequence continues at coordinate 1,605 of JBCCEP010000096.1, read as the reverse complement.
ATATCGCGATGCATTGCTGCTACCGCCAGTCTGGCAACAAGGTGGCGATTGGCGATTTATCCTTGGAACCGACGCAGTCGGCCGCGACATGCTTTCGCGGCTTCTCTATGGCGCTCAGTTCTCACTTTTCATCGGGGTATTTGTCGTAACTCTATCCATGCTTGGCGGCGTTACAATCGGATTGATTGCGGGCTACTTCCGCGGCGTGGTCGACACCGTCATCATGCGGATCATGGATGTCATTCTGGCCTTCCCGTCGCTTCTTCTGGCGCTGGTACTGGTCGCGATTTTAGGGCCAGGGCTGGTCAATGCAATGATTGCGATTGCCATCGTGTTGCAGCCGCATTTTGTCCGCCTGACGCGTGCGTCTGTCCTGAATGAGATCAATCGGGAATACGTGATTTCTGCCCGGGTCGCCGGAGCTTCTCCCTTCTATCTGATGACCAAGACGGTGCTGCCTAACTGCCTGGGGCCTGTCACCGTTCAGGCTACCCTTTCGTTTTCCAATGCAATTCTTGATGCTGCAGCACTTGGCTTTCTCGGGATGGGTGCACAACCGCCGACGCCGGAATGGGGCACGATGCTTGCAGAAGCACGTGAATTCATTCTGCGCGCCTGGTGGGTGGTTACCCTTCCAGGTCTTGCAATCCTGACCACCGTACTTGCGATCAATCTTGTTGGTGACGGCCTGCGCGATGCGCTAGATCCAAAGCTTAAGAGGTCGTGATTGTGCTGTTGGAAGTTTTTGATTGATTATTGAGTTCCGGGACGCGGGTGGACGCTTTCGCGCGGTCGACAGTAAGTTGTCGGCCTGCATGAAACCGACGCTGCTCTAACCTGTTACCTATGAGTTTGCGATCAGGTTCGTTTGCCGAAAACGGGTCCGCTGGATGCTTTCTGCTTTACGGGCTGAACCGGCTCTGGGGGGTCAAAGCGAACATCTTCCTGACTTTCCCAGTTTGTTGCCAATTCCTGCTTAACTGTCTTTGGCAAGGCCACTTTCTCGCCGACAAAACTGACACCCATTTCACGGCCGCGATTCCAGGCGGTTTCGCACTCTACCTTAAAAGCATCGAATTCGACGGTCAGCCAAAACCTTTTCGGCAGCAGCACCGGATGATCAAACTTCAATTTGGCGCCTGATTCACTGACATCACGCACCATGCAATTGTGGCTGATACTGTGATCTTCATAGGAGATCACGCCGGTCTTCAAGACCCTGCGCCTCTCAGCCCTGGCAACGGGCTGAGTGATGTCGGCACTCCCTGGTTGAGCAGGGTTGGACATGTTTGCCATTCGAATATCCGCCAGTCTCTTGCGATTCCAGAATTATTGTTATTGAACCTGAATCGATTCCGCCGAGGATATGAAAAAATTGATAAAATCCATTTAAGTCGAATGGTTATTCAATCCCTGTCGAAACCAGTAAGATTTTAAGCAATAGTTGCCGGGAGGCCGATTTACCCCCCAAACACCACAAAGCCCCGGCAATGCCGAGGCCTGGTGGAATTAGGGGTATGATCGGTCGATTAGTGGCAGACGCGCACTTTCTTCCAGAAGTAGCCGTAAGGGCCCCATACCTTGATCTTTTTCCAGTAGCAGTGA